>CAXUOL010000003.1:0-50839 GCA_964252435.1 uncultured Nostoc sp. | reverse complement strand
TACTTGAATATATCTAATTTAGCATTTATGCAACTTAGATGTGGAACAGCTTACTTCCGGTCATTCACCCAAAAGTAAACAGCGTTCAATAGCGCTATTTATCGACAATCTGAAGCGCTATCAAGCTGGTCAGCCATTACGAAATGTAGTGGACAAAAAAGCAGGATACTAAACAATTAAAAATGAAGAGTGCTACCGATTAGGTTGCACAATCTAAAATGGAATTAGGGAGTAGCAAATTGTGAAATTAATTTTACCCGATCATCTCATTGCAGATATAGAGCCACACCTACCATCTAATATAGATGTCGTGGAGGTTGATAGTGAAGGTAATCTTGATGGTGATGCCAGTAATGCAGAGATTTATGTCAATGGATTTTACCTGAAAACCTCTACTCTTGACAAAGTACTGACAGGTAGATGAAGCCGCATTGCTTACCGCACTACGTGAGGGCTGGATTGCGGGTGCTGGATTAGACACTGTTGCAACCGAACCTCTGCCGCCAGAAAGTCCCCTATGGTCGCTACCGAACGCTTTTATCACACCCCATTGTTCAGCCTTGTCGCCACGCCTGAGAGAGCGCATAGCACAACTATTTATCGATAATCTTCAACGCTACCAAAACGGTCAGCCCTTGCGGAATGTTGTAGATAAACAAGCAGGATACTAAATATTGGGCATTGGGCATTGGGCACAAGAGGCAGAGGACAGAGGGGCAGAGGGGAAACTGCTACTTCTCCTCTGCTCCCCTGCTCCCCTGCTCCCCTGCTTTCCTGCTTTCCTGTTCCACACCCAATCACTTGATTTTCAGCACCGACTTCCCTAATGATTGGCAAATAACATCATTCTGTGGTGTATGGATACGGCTGCATAAAACATCACGGTAGTGACGCTCTAAAGGATTCCTTTTTAATAAACCAGGATTACCAGTTAGTTCTAAGGCAATCTCCACAGCACGAATCGAGTTGGTTGTGGTGAGGTATTTCACAGCCTGTGCCTGTAATCCTACGTTAGGCTCATATTCGCCCTTGTCAATATCTTCAGCCAAACTATAAATCAATCTATTATTAGCAAATAGCAGTGCTTCTATCTCACCCACGGCAGTTTGGAAGCGTGGCAGAGTTGCCAGTGGCTCTTGGAGATTAGAAGGCGATCGCTCCCAAAGATATTTAGCAAGCCAGTCTCGCGCACTACTAGCAACACCGAGATATAAGGCACTCACTGTCAAACTGCCCCAAGTGGAAATTAGCGGATCAAAAGATGGCGCAGCAGATATGGGGTTAATATTTAGAGCATACTCTAAAGGAATTAATACATTCTCTAAAATGAGATCGTGACTGCCTGTAGCTCTCATCCCCAAGTGATCCCAGGTTTCGACAATTCGCAAACCTGGCAGATCGCGCGGAACTAGAAAATTACCAACTTGTGGTTCATCTTCAGTTGTCCGTGCCCAAACAACAAAATAGCTGAGGATAGGACTGCCCGTGGTGTATTGCTTATGTCCTGTTAAACGCCAGCCCTCTGTTGTTCGTTTGGCAATTGTCGCAGGCAATCCGCCTCTAGCTGGCGTTCCTAACTCTGGTTCAACACGGGCAGCATTCAGCAGGGCAATGCCTTCAATTGATTCACGACACAACCGCTTATATACTTCTGGATGCCAGCGACGGCTACGGGCTGCATGAGCATGTTGAAGATAGTGCATTGTCAGTACTAATGCGGTCGAAGCATCGCCACGCGCTATCCCTTCAATCACCCGGCAGATAGTTGCCAACCCCAAATCCTGGCCACCGAATTCACGTGGAATGGTGAGGTTGAGCAATCCTGCCTCATGCAAAGCTGTAAAATTCTCGAAGGGAAAGGAAGCATCTCTATCGTGTGCCCCTGCACGGGTGGCAAAATCTTTGGCCAGAGCCTCAACTCGGTCAAAAATATTGGGGAGAGTTTCTAAGCCTTTGGCTACAAAGGTGTCTGGCACTGCTTGCTCCAACTGTGACATAAATACTCCTTCGCAATTCACTCTACTACTAAACCAGAGATGTTTTTCAATATGGAAGCATCTCTATTAGTCTGCCAAGGTAACTTTGCGGAGTTCGTAGTGAGGGCTTTAGCCCTCAAGCTAAGGACTTTAGTCCTGGATTTTTAAGCACGCTTTGTGCTTACTACAAACCCATAATATTTAATCAGACAGACCACTAGTGGTTCATCGCATTAATTATGAAAGGTAAAATTAACTCGATCAATCTCTTTTTTTCCTCTTCCTTCTCTTCTCTACGAGAGGCTGCGCCAACGAGACGCTGCGCGAACGTGTACTTCTCTTCGAGACACTTCGTGAACGCGTACTTCTCTAACGAGACGCTGCGCGTAGCTTGCTTCTCCGTAGGAGTACGCGGTTCGTTTTCTTAACCCATTAAAATTAATCGGACAGACCACTAGTTTGCAGGAACATCAATTTTTTGCACGACGGCAGTCTCCCGTCAATCCCCAATCCTCATTGCTCTAACTCTACTACTTCTAGAGATCCTGAAAATACTACTTAAAATCGACCGGAATTTAGTAATTGGTGATTTCTGTAAGTATGACACAAACTACTGTCATAGAGCAAGCCAAGCAGAGAATTCAGCGATCGCCCCACAACTTAAGAATTGAATTCCCTACTGGTCTTTTAAGCTAATCGTCGTCATTCAAATTAAATTTAAATATTCTCTGTTGAGAGTAATATAAAGCTCCCTACATACATAAGAGAGGGATAATTTTCTCATCAAGTAGATTTTCCAGTGGATAAATATGCAGCAACGGCATTGCGATCGCAACTAAGGTGATATTGATTGCTTTTATAGCGGTTCCTCTGCTACTGAGGTATAACTAGACTTGATATATAAATTTTTTAACTTTAATTTTTTAACTTTGAGGATGTACCTCATCTGATTGAGAACCACTATGGATAATTTCGTATATTTTACCAAATCTATGGTGTCACACTTTCGTCAGGGCACTGACTCTATAACCACCATTAAATTTATCTATTTATTACTTTACTTGATTACATCACAATCTTCGGTTTTAAAAGACGAATTTGCGACTTATTGTCATTTTTTGAACTATAGGCTCATTTAAACATGATGGTTATTTCTCAACTTCTATCAAGCTGTAATATATATTGCTGCTATGTGCTTGATGGGAAAAATGCTAAGATTGCGGTAGTTAACTAGTGTGTGTGCTTGATCACAACATTAATGTGTTTTACCTCACAGCTAATTCAAACAACTTAAATATTACCTTTAAACAAACAATAGTCACCGTTATGACTTCCATCATGTTATGCCGCCTAGCTATTTAAAGATTTAATGTATAAATAGTTGTGAAATATATTTTTTTTGTTAAAAACCATCTATTAGGTGACTTGTCAGAAAATTTACATTAAGAAACTCCTAAAATATCTAAATTTAAGAGCTAAGGAGTGTAAGCTAATTATGTAAATATCATGTTTGTATGTAAATATGATGATGTTCGCAAGTCTCTTTTAGTCACTTGCATTTGTTACACTATAGGAGGTATAATACAAACGTTAAATAACTTGCTAGATGTTCCCTTAAAGATACTAGGCAGTGCTGGAAAAAGATCCATTCTGGAATTTCCAAGCCAACTTAAGCAATATTTGTTTAAGTGGAGTTTTGCTTAATTGGTAAAATACTACTTGTTGAACAAAAATTACGATGTGCTTTTATAGCTTTATAGTTTTGGTAGTCTTCTATTTCCTGTAACCTACTCAAAATCCTCTTTTGTTCCAGGTTGCACGATCAGGATGAAGCTAGCCCAAAGACTATCCCCTAGACTCGCAAAGCACTAGGGGAATATGCCGGAACTTAATTGCACATTGTATAAATTTCTGATTAACACTACAAGGTTAGTCAGATTTGTAGTTGTGGTTTTTTTGCAGTCAGGCTTTGATTACACAACTGCAATGAATTACGTTTTCACACAATTTACGACTCAATGCAATTTATAACTACAATTATGTCACACCATTTAAGTCAAGACAAGGCTGTTAAAAAGTTAGGAATGTCTGAAAACATTCTTTTAAAAATTCTTCCGAGTCAGGTGTTGTTCAAGAGGATGAAAGCTAACGTTCAGCCAGAAAATTGTCCCGAACTAGAAAAAACTTCAAGAGTTTGTGATTGAGAAATGAAATACTTTGCATAGCTGTTGTTGCATATAGCAAATTACGCTCCGCAAATAATTCCTCTTAATCATCACTTACAACTGCCGCTAATTGCCAAAAGGAGTAATCCATATTTGTGTCGAGTATGTTAATGCAGTTAGTTGCTCTGGAAGCTGAATGTAGGTGAACAAAGCTCTAGCTTGATATTTTGGCATTTAGAATAGTTATTGCCACATCAAGAACTGGCTGCAACAAGTGGGTTGTCCACCTCATAAAAATCCTTTGGATGTAAAAGATAGATGCTTTGCTACCAGACTACTTCTCTCTAACTTTACTTGAAGAAAGCTTAGAGTTTCCTCGGTGAAAATACGGGATTAAATAATAATATTTTTAATAATTTTGGAATTGGATTCAGACTGATAACTAAATTTTTTTGTGGAGATTAGAAAATGCCACCAGTGCTTTCTGAGCAACATGTGGGTGAAAGAATTTTGTACACCTTGGGTACAAAACTTTCAGAAAAAGAATTAGAGAACTTCTTGGCAGAAATGGAAATTGTGGAGCCACCATCAGCAAAGCAATTCTGGCAATCTGCACAGACGAATCCTGGTATATACATTATTCTTACAGGTAAAGTCCGACTGTTAGATAGTTCTGAGAATTTAATTACTACCTTTGGTGCATGGTCTGTTTTTGGTGAATTGACTTTGTTTCCCGAAGCTAACTTTAGTCCTTATGTAGTTAGAGCATCGACAAGCTTAAAACTTGGCTATTTCAGGCAAGAAGCATTGCAAAGGTTGATAGACAAGTATCCTAACATTCGCGATCGCCTATTCGCCCGTGCAGAACTTTGGGATTTGTTGTTGTTATGTCGCCAAGTATCACAATTCCCACACCATACATCACAAGTTTCAGGAATGCTCAAAGCTTTATCTTTGTTTGAGCGACACCAGTTAGAAACTGGCTCTGTAAGTCCACAAATATCCCAAGATTCACAGTTGTGGCTATTGTACAAAGGTCAACTGCGGCATTCTGAAGGCCATTCTTTGACACCAGGTACAATCTTTGCTCAACCAAAACAAGGAGATTGGCAAACAACGCAACCAACGATTGCTTACATTCTGAAAAACGACCAGATGCAAACAGCACTAGAATACTTCCCAGAGTTGGGAGAGTGGACTTTTGCCATGAGCGTCAGCAAAACGGAATCAGAGACTGAGGACTGGGGACTGACTACTAGAGAAAAAACTTTCCAATCTCCAAAATCTAAATCTAAAATTATTCCTTTTCCCCAAAAAGAGAAGCAGCCACAACAACAGCCAACAAAAAAATCACGTTTTTACTTTCCCAGTCCGAAAGTACAAATGGGGCATTGGTGGAAACGCATTACCAAAAGCTATCCCTTCTATGCCCAACAAAGTGCAGCTGATTGTGGCTCTGCTTGCTTGGTGATGATTGGTAACTATTGGGGCAAACATTTTAGTATCAATCGCCTACGGGATATGACCAATGTCACTCGCAACGGTGCATCCCTAAAGGCGATGGCAGCAACAGCAGAATACTTGGGTTTTGCCACCCGTCCAGTGAAAGCTACTCTTGATAAATTAGCAGAACAACCTTTACCTGCAATTGCTCACTGGGAAGGTAAACACTTTATTGTTGTCTATGAAATCACTCCTAAGCGGGTGATTGTATGTGACCCGGCTCTTGGTCAACGCAGCCTGACAAAAGCTGAATTTCAAGCAGGTTGGACTGGTTATGCATTGTTACTGCAACCTACACCTCTACTAAAAAGTGCTAAGGACGAAAGTAGAAGCTTCTGGAAATTTTTTGAGTTAGTCAAACCTCACTATCGAACACTGCTAGAAGTCTTCATAGCTTCGATAGTAATTCAATTATTTGGGTTAGTAACGCCAGTATTTACCCAGTTGTTGCTCGACAGAGTACTTGTGCAACGTAGTGTTCCAACCTTAAACGCCATTGGTTTGGGAATGATTGTTTTTGGGTTGTTTGGTGTTGCTGTCAACGGTGTACGGCAATATCTCTTATTTCACACTGCTAACCGCATTAGTATCGCCTTACTCGTAGGCTTCATCAAACATACCTTCCGTTTACCCCTTGCTTATTTCGAGTCGCGTTTCGTTGGAGATATAATCTCGCGCATCCAAGAAAACCAGAAAATTCAGCACTTCCTTACTGGTCAGACACTTTCCATTGTGTTGGATATGCTGACATTAGTGGTTTATCTGGCTTTGATGTTCTCCTATAGCTGGCGGATGGCATTATTCGTGCTATGTACTGTACCACCATTTTTTATCTTGGCGCTGGCCAGCACAAGTATTTTGCGCCGCATCTCCAGAGATATTTTTAATGCAGCTAACAAAGAACAAAGCTATCTCATAGAATCCCTAAGTGGAATTCGTACCGTCCGCTCATTAGCAATTGAACAGACAGTGCGTTGGCGTTGGGAGGAACTGCTGAATGATTTAATCAAAAAAGACTTTAATGCTCAAATAATTGACAATCGCTTGCAAATTATCAGTGGCGTCATCCACACCTTTGTAAATACTTCATTGCTGTGGTACGGAGCAACCCAGGTAATTAATAACGAACTAACTATTGGACAACTAGTTGCTTTCAATATGTTGGTGGGTAACGTCTTGAGTCCTTTCCAACGGCTAGCTTTGCTGTGGAATGAATTACAGGAAATCGTGATTTCTACCGAACGGATTAATGATGTGTTGGAGGCGGAACCAGAAGAAGACTTAGCAACAAAACCCCGCAAGTCGTTGGGTAAACTCCGTGGTAACATTTCTTTTCAGAATGTTACCTTCCGTTATCACTCAGAAAGTGACACTAACGTATTAGAAAATCTCAACTTTGAAATCCAGCCGGAACAGATGGTTGCAGTCGTAGGGCGTAGCGGTTCTGGAAAAACAACTCTCAGTAAATTGATTTTGGGTTTATACCCACCGACAGATGGCAAAATACTCATTGATGGTAACGATATCACCAGTGTATCTATGCGATCGCTCCGTTCCCAAATCGGCGTTGTAGACCAAGATACTTTTCTGTTTGGTGGGACTGTTCGCGAAAACATTGCGATCGCTAATCCAAATGCTTCTTCAGAAGAAATTAGCCAAGCAGCAAAATATGCTGGAGCCGATGAATTTATTCAAAAACTACCGCTGGGTTACGAATCAGAAATTGGTGAAAGCGGCGGAATGCTTTCTGGTGGACAGCGCCAACGCCTAGCTATTGCTCGTGCTTTGCTCGGAAATCCTCGGTTATTACTGTTTGATGAAGCCACTAGTCACCTAGATTCAGAATCAGAACGGATTATTCAAAACAACCTCAAAACAATTCTTAAAGGACGTACAAGTGTAATTATTGCCCATCGCCTCTCTACAGTCCGCAACGCGGACTTAATCCTGGTTTTAGATCAAGGTATTTTGGTAGAAAGCGGTACCCACGACGAATTAATCGCTAAAAAAGGTCATTATTACTACCTGAATCAACAACAGATGTCTCAAGTTAGTTGATGGGGTATTGGGCAGTCTTTTTCTTCTTTACGAGACTTTACACAAACAATTTTGAATGCGTGAATTTTAAATTTTGAATTGATTTCTCCCCCACTCCCCATCTACTGTTATCGGAAATAAAGCCATGCCACATCCCAATAGATCGTCGCCACTTCCCCAAGATGAGCAAGATGAATATCAAGGTTATAAACAGCAAGAGGAATCGGTAGAGTTTGACGAGCAGACAGAGGCAGAAAATGAAAGTCAAGATTTGTACTACGGTACAGAAAAACTACTCGATGCCTTACCTCGAATTTGGACTCGTGGTTTGTTGTATGCGCTCATCGGCTTTGCTGGTCTGTTCTTACCTTGGGCAACTCTTTCAAAAGTAGATGAAACGGGTAGCGCCAGAGGGCGTATAGAACCTAAAGGCGCAACTCAAAAATTAGACGCTCAAGCTGGTGGAAGTGTCAAAGCAGTTACGGTCAAAGAAGGAGATACAGTTAGATCTGGCCAGGTTTTACTGGAACTGGATTCTGAGTTGCTACAAACCGAACTCCAACAAGTCCAGAGCAAATTGCAAGGGCTACAAAATCGGCAATCCCAACTGGAACTGCTGAAAAATCAACTCTTAATGTCAACAAGTCTTTTAGAACAACAAAATAAATCCCAAGAATTAGAAAAATTGGCTCAACTCAACCAGGTGCAGCAAAACTTGGATGCGAAACTGAGTAGCTATAACCTGCAAAAGTTAGAAAAACAATCATTAGTTAAGCAAGCACAGGAGCAAATTTCCACCAGTCAAGATGACCGGGAATCGGCTGAAGCCCGTTTGCGTATAGATTCTACGCAAGCTAAACGTTTTAGCCAACTCGTTGATAATAAAATAGTTGCTCCAACCCAATTTGATGAAATCAAAAAACAAGAGCAAGAAAGCAAACGACTTTATAAAAAGTCTCTATCAGATATTAAACAAGCTCAATTGCGTTTAGCCCAAGAGCTAAGTAGTTATCAAGTAACGATCAAAACGTTGGAGTCTGATATCAAACAAGCAAAACTCCGACTACAAGAAGAACAAAGTAGCTATAAAAGTGCCACGCAAGCCGGAGAACTGGCTGTAATGAAAAATCAGGAGCAGCTAAAAGATATACAGGCACAAATAACAGCAACGCAATCAGAAATTGCTCAGACTAAAAGCCAGCTTATATCTACAAGACTGCAAATTCAGCAGCGAGTGGTGCGATCGCCAATTAATGGGGTGATTTTTGAATTACCCACCACTAAGCCAGGAGCGGTGGTACAAGTCGGTCAAAGGATTGCCCAAATTGCACCCACAAAAACAGACTTCGTACTCAGAGCCAATATGCCAAATCAGGATAGCGGTTTCTTGAAATTAGGAATGCCAGTAAAAGTTAAGTTTGATGCCTATCCCTTCCAAGAGTATGGCATTGTACCAGGAAAAGTTACTTGGATCTCGCCTGACTCGAAAGTTAGCCAAACACCCCAAGGCAACATCGAAACCTATGAATTAGAAATCACCTTAGATCAGCAGTATGTCCAAAGTGGCAACAAACGTATTCGATTAGGTGCCGGTCAGACAGCAAATGCTGAAGTCATTATTCGTCAACGGCGAGTAATTGACTTTGTTCTAGATCCGTTCAAGAAACTGAAAAAGGGCGGTTTGGAGATGTAGTTAAAGGTATCGCACTGGAATCAGGAAATAGGACAAAGGAGACTGGAAAACTAATCAATGCCCGGTGCCCAATCCCCAATCCGCTTAATTATTGGAGATATCGTGTTATGCCCCACAATCTGAACATTTCCACTTCAGATATCATTCACAGTCTTAAACTCTCCTGTCAAATACCTGCTGTTGTGGAAGCGATCGCATCGCAAAGTATTATTGCCGAAGCAGCTCAAGCGGCAGGAATTACAGTTACCCCAGAAGAAGTACAGCAAGAAGGAGATAACTTACGGTTCACCAAGAAACTTGTCAAAGCTAAAGATACCTGGGCATGGCTAGAAAAACACCACCTGTCTGTGGATCAGTTTGATGAATTAGCCTACAACAACGTCCTTTCGCGGAAGTTAGCGAATCATCTATTTTCCAATCAACTAGAAAAACACTTTTACGAACATCAACTAGATTATATTGCTGCTGTTACTTACGAAGTTGTCTTCGAGGATCGAGACTTGGCTTTAGAGCTTTTTTATGCCCTAGAAGAAGGCGAAATCAATTTTCCAGATATTGCTCGTCTATATATCTCAGAACCAGAAGCTCGTCGTGCTTATGGATACAAAGGACTTAGATACCGCAAAGATTTTCGTCCAGAGATTGCAGCCGCTGTCTTTGCTGCTGCACCACCAGAAGCTCTCAAACCGATAACGACTCCCAAAGGAGTGTATTTAATTTGGGTAGAAGAAGTCATTCAACCCCAATTAGATGAACAGTTGCGCCAAAAAATCATTACAGAATCCTTTTCTGATTGGTTAAAGCAACAAATCAACGCGATGAAAATAGTTACTCAAATAGACTCAGACGGTTCAAAAGAGGAATTAATAGATATGTTATTTACCAAGACTAAATAATTTAGGAAATTTGAAATGTTTTTGTCGCTAAGTATCTCTCCTAAATTAGGGTAGATTTCTCTAGTATTCAAAAATATTGCAGATGCAGGTTTTATTTACTTCAAAACTTAATAGCTTTTCCTTTTTAGTATTTTGTAAATATATCTACAAAGTGCTGTATTTGCGTTATTTAAAAATTAAATTAAATCGCTATAACTATTACTGGGCATGAAAATTTTAATTCCTGCTTAGAATTGTCCTGCATTTTTTTTTTGATTTTAAATATTACTAAATATAATGGGTTTTAAATATAAATGTATTAGTTTTTTTAATCATAAATTCTTCAAAAAAGCATTGACTTTTTGGAAAAATAAAGTATATTAGATGTATAGCCAATAAAACAAGTTGGTTACACCAAATATTCCCAACAACAGTTACAAAAATTAGGAGAACTCAAATGATCATTTCTGATCTGAACTACTTGGAAAATACCTCTGAAGAAATTATTGGTGGTGGTAACAAACCAACAAAACCACCAGCCAAACCCAAATACTACAACTCTGCACTAGCATTAGCAAACGCTTCTGCAAAAGGCGGTAAGTACAACTCCGCTTTTACCTTTACTGACGCTACCACAACTACGAACAGTGCTACTGCTACGTCAGTAAGCAGTGCTGTTACTAGTTCCTAGTAGTAATAATTAAACTCTACTCACAAAAAGTATTAACTTCTGCAAGTAGGGTTAGGCTCGGAAGCTTGGTATATTGATAAATAGCCGAAGGCTCTTTGCTCATTTGAGCCTTCGGCTTTTACCCAAAAGACATCCTTCGATCTCAAAAAACTTTTTCCCAATAAATTTTTACAACATTTAGTCCTCAACTCAGATTATAGTCTGTGCTGTTTGCCTGCACTGAATTAAAGCTCTGTGCTAATAGTCATAAGTGAAGCACTTTACCGTAGATTTCGAAAGGCAGAGAGTTTAGGTAAGTAGTTAAGCAGACATGATGATATCAATCGATTTTAAGCAAATTCAGTTATAAGTTTCAAAAACTTGAGTTCCTTGCAGATATAGGAACAAAACATATATTAAATAAAAGTGATTGTCTAAAATATAGCCCATAAATCAAAGCATACAAGCTTCTAAGTTTATCGTACATTCAAGAGTTTAAGATCCCTACGTCTTGTCGTAGCATATTTTGAGTCGGGGTTTAAATCCCCGAATCAAAATGTCTTGAATTTTGAATTTTGAATTGTTAATTATGGGGATTGTTAATTTTGAATTTGGAGCAAAGCGACGTGACCACAATTCCTAATGCTCTCCAACTCGCAAGTCAATATCACCAAACCAAGCGCTTCACCCAAGCCGAAGAAGTTTATCGTCAAATTATAGACGTAGATCCCCAGCAGTCAGAGGCATTATATGGATTAGGTGTGCTAGCACAGCAACGGGAACAATATCAAAATGCAGAACAATTTTTTCAAGCAGCCTTGCAATTACAGCCAGAAGCAGGGGCAATATATAATAGCTTAGGGTTTAGTCTGCAACAACAGGGCAAACTAGAAGAAGCGATCGCTTGTTATGAAAAAGCACTCTTCATTCTCCCTGATAGCATAGAAGTACAAATCAATATCAGTAATATTCTTTACATTCAAGGCAAGCTGTCACCAGAAGAACAAGTCCACTACGCAGAGTTGAACGAGCAGTTTGCTTTAGGTAAGCAACAGGCAGGCGATTTCAAGATAGCAGAATTATATTATCGCCAAGCTATTGCATTGCAGCCAAATTTGTTATCATCTCATACTAATTTAGGAGAGGTACTCCAAAATCAAGGACGATTAAATGATGCTATCAATTCTTACCAACAAGCACTAAAAATTAAACCAGACTATTATTACGCCTATCACAACTTAGGGTATCTTTTCCAGGAAAAAGGAAAATTTGCAGAAGCAATAGAAGCTTACGAAAAAGCTTTAAGCATTCAACCTGATTTTGCAATTACCTATAACAATTTGGGAAACATTTTCAGAGAACAGAATAGATTTGATGTTGCTATAGAAACCTTTCAACAAGCTATTAAAATTCAATCTGATATTGATTACATCTATTGCAACTTAGGAATAACATTTAGAGATGTTAACAAAACAGAAGCAGCAGTCGAGGCATTTGAGCAAGCCGTCAAGTTAACGCCAAACTTTGATATTGCTAAATTTGGTGCTTGTATCTGCCAACTACCAATTATCTATTCTACTGTTGATGAAATTGCATTCAGGCGAAATCAGTATCAACAGCATTTGCAAAATTTAGCTAAATATTATGAATTAACTAATCAGGAAGAACGGGCCAAAGCATCTGAGGGTGTAGGAACATTTCAGCCTTTTTATTTGACATATCAGGGCTTAAATGACCGAGATTTACAGCGAACTTATGGGGAAATGATTTTCCAGATTATGTCGAGTCGCTATCCCCAAGATTGCCAGCCACTTGTTCTGCCTAATTTAGAGAAAAATCAAAAGGTTCGTATTGGTATTGTTTCTGGGTTTTTATCTAGTCATTCTAATTGGAAAATTCCGATTAAAGGTTGGGTAGAAAATATAGATCGAAGTGAGTTTGAATTATTTGGTTATTACACTGGGGACAAAACAGATATTTCAACAGTTAGTGCCGCCAAGGCTTTTGATAAATTGGTTCAAGGTGATCGTTCAGTTGAACAATGGTGTGAGGTAATAACAAAAGATAAATTACATATCTTGATTTTCCCAGAATTTGGGATGGACGTAATGGCAGTAAAACTGGGTTGTCTGAGATTAGCACCAATTCAAATGACATCTTGGGGACACCCTGAAACGAGTGGACTCCCGACAATTGACTATTACTTGAGCAGTGACTTAATGGAACCAGAAAATGCTCAAGAACATTATACAGAAAAATTAGTTAGATTACCCAATCTATCTATTTATTACATGCCTTTAGCAATTCAACCCGAAGAAATTAAAAAACAAGATATAGGTTTAAAAGAGGATGATATTTTCTTTTGGTGTTGTCAGTCATTATATAAATATTTGCCTAATCATGATGATGTTTTTCCCTCTATTGCTAAAGAGTTAGGAAATGCTAAGTTTGTATTTATTAAAAACTCAAGTGAAGAGACTACAGAAGTATTTCGCCAGCGCTTAAACCATGCTTTTGCAGCATTAGGGTTGGATTATCAAAATCATTGTTTATTTTTGTCTGCACTGAATAATAGAAAGTTTGCTGGGACTACAGCCTTAGCAGATGTCTTCTTAGATAGTATTGGTTGGTCTGGATGTAACTCCACCCTCGAATCTATTGCTCATAATATTCCGGTCGTCACTTTACCAGGAGAACTGATGCGGGGACGGCATTCTCTGGCAATTTTGCAAATGATGGGTATAGAAGAGACGATCGCTTCAAATAAATCAGAATACGTCCAAATCGCCATCCGTCTGGGGAAAGATGCTAAATATCGGCAATATATTTCCCAGCAAGTTGCAGAAAATAAACATAAATTATACGGCGATTTAAAGCCAGTCAAAGCGCTGGAAGATTTTATTTTGCAGCTGGTTAATAAACCAAGACAATTTAACGCCGAAGAAGTTGCTGAACTCTTTCAACTTGCACTTCAAGATCATCGAGCTAATCGCTTAGACACAGCCGAACAGCTATATCGTCAGGTGATCGAAAAACAACCAGACTATTCAGAAGCATTATACAATTTAGGGATGCTGGCACAGCAGAAAGGTGAGTTGCAGGAAGCTCAGAAGCATTTGAGTGCAGCTTCGCAAGTTCAGCCTAACTCTGTGAAAATTTGGTTTAGTTTAGGCAATTTGCTTCAAGGTCAAGGACAGTTACCAGAAGCTGAAGCAGCTTACCGCAAAGCTATTGCTTTGCGACCAGATGCAGGGACAATTTACAACAATTTGGGCTATACCTTGCAACAACAAGAGAAGTGGGAGGATGCGATCGCATCATATCAAAAAGCTCTGGAATTTCAACCCAACTGCATAGAAGCAGAAATCAATTTAGCAAATGCGCTTTTTGCTCAAGGGAAGCTTTCAACAGAGAAACAAGCCTATTATGCAGAATTGAATTATCAGATGGGCATTGGCCACCAAGAAGTAGCTGATTGGCAAACCGCTGTTGTTTACTATCGAACTGCGATCGCAATACAGCCTGATTTGGTAGAAGCCCATTATAACTTGGGGGTGATACTGCAAGAACAAGGGGAGCTAAAAGAAGCACTTGCTTGCTATCAAAAAGCTTTGGAGTTCAATCCCCAACACCAGGAAGCCAACATGAAATTAGGAGAGATTTACCAAACCCAGCAACAAGAAGTTACACAAGTGGA
Organism: uncultured Nostoc sp.; assembly: GCA_964252435.1. Classification (GTDB taxonomy): domain Bacteria; phylum Cyanobacteriota; class Cyanobacteriia; order Cyanobacteriales; family Nostocaceae; genus Nostoc. The sequence goes on along the minus strand of CAXUOL010000003.1, from coordinate 36,223 downwards.
CTCACTAAAATTTTCTGGCTAAACGGATTATTTCACGCGATGCCAATTGCCATCAATCTAAACTTAAACAAAAAATCTAATCACCATAACAACAGAGAAAAAATTATGTCATTAACAATTTTTGAGAAAGTTAAAGAGTTCATCATCAGACTAGTTAAAGACGAAGCTTTTTACACTCAATTGATGAGCGATAAACTTGACGAAGTGATAAAAGTAATCGAAGAAGGTGGCTATAATTTTTCTCAAGAAGAATTTGAAACAGCCTCGATTAAAATATTGGAATTAAAAGAATTAGGTCAGTTTGACGACCTCAGTGAAGAGGAATTAGTAGGAGCCTTTGGCGGGCTTATAAACAAGAAGGATGCAGTTGCTCAACCATTGTATGGTGTTATCGCCCTACCTCCCGAAGAATGTGGAAAACCACCAGTTAAATGTAAATGGATTCCTAAACCACATCCAAAGCCATGGCCACTTCCTGGCCAAGGAGTACATCCACCTGTACAAGCGTTATATGGAGTAATTGTTAGTTCAACATAAGTAAAATAACCCGATAAAACGATGAAAAAATAGAATGCGTTAGTTTATTTTCAGGGTTGAGATTGAGAGTTAACCTATGACATATCACCGCAAAAGCTACGCAGTTTGGGAAATTACCTTAAAGTGCAATCTAGCTTGTAGTCACTGTGGTTCCCGTGCAGGACATGAGCGCACCAACGAACTTTCCCCAGAGGAAGCTTTGGATCTCGTCAAGCAGATGGCAGAAGTTGGCATTAAAGAAGTTACTCTCATTGGTGGTGAAGCATTTCTGCGTCCAGACTGGCTAGAAATCGCCAAAGCTATCAACGAGGCAGGAATGTTATGTGGTATGACTACAGGCGGCTATGGCATTTCCTTAGAAACCGCCCAAAAAATGAAGCAAGCGGGAATTCGTACCGTCTCTGTTTCTATTGATGGCTTGGAAGCAACTCATGACCGCCTGCGGGGAAAGAAAGGCTCTTGGAAATATGCATTTAAAACCATGAGTCATCTGCGAGAAGTAGGTATTTCTTTTGGTTGCAACACCCAAATTAACCGCCTGTCAGCGCCAGAGTTTCCGTGTATCTATGAGTGCATTCGTGATGCAGGTGCTCGTGCTTGGCAAGTTCAGCTAACTGTACCAATGGGGAATGCAGCCGATAACGCAGATATCCTCCTCCAACCCCATGAACTGTTAGATATCTATCCCATGCTTGCCCGTGTGGCGCGTCGTGCTTACCAAGAAGGCGTGCAACTTCAGGCGGGAAATAACATTGGTTACTACGGCCCTTATGAACGACTGCTGCGGGGACGCGGAAAGGAGCATGACTTCTCATTTTGGCAAGGTTGCGGTGCAGGACTCTCCACTTTGGGAATTGAAGCTGACGGAGCGATTAAAGGTTGTCCCTCACTACCGACTACTGCCTATACAGGTGGTAATATTCGAGAACATACCTTGCATGATATTATCGAAGGTGCAGAAGAACTACGCTTCAATCTAGGAGCAGGAACACCTGAAGGCACAAAACACCTGTGGGGTTTCTGTAAAACCTGCGAATATGCTGAACTTTGTCGTGGGGGTTGCAGTTGGACTGCCCATGTTTTCTTTAATCAGAGAGGTAATAATCCTTACTGTCATCATCGCGCTCTTGTTCATGCCAAACAAGGTATGAGAGAGCGTGTAGTTCCCAAAGTAAAGGCGCAAGGATTGCCATTTGATAATGGCGAATTTGAGCTAATTGTCGAGTCTACAGATACTTTATTGCCAACAAACGACCGATTACACTTTACTGCTGACAGCATTCAGTGGTCAGAAAGTTGGCAACAAAAACCCGAATTTTATTACTCTTTAGTGAGATAATAAATCATGGTAGAAAATTCAGAAATGAACGCAATTTCAGAGAAAGAAACTGATCTGAAGTCATTACCATCTCAAGACTTAGAAAAAATACCACTGCTTCCACGTTCCGCTTGGAATAGTCAATTAGGCTATTTAAAAGCGCTGTTAAAAGCAAAGCAAATCCTGGATAAAAGCTGACAGGTTCATTCAGGATATCGAGAGATTTAACTCGTAAATTAGGAGATAATGACTCCCCGAATATTTACGTGCAATTTGTTAACTAATAAAATCAACACAGGTTTTTTATGGCATCAAGAATAAGTCTAATACTGACACCTCAAAAATTACTTTCTTTCAACGGTAGAACTAATCTCAATAATAGGCCCGATCCCAAGCCCGATCCTAGTCCTAATTTTGCTAACGCTGAAGGGGATGCTATTTTTTCTAACTATAGTGAAGGTGCTGCAAGCATTTTAACTGCTACCCAGGCAGACACATTAGTTCAAGGTGGCATAACTGCCGCTATTGCTGAGGCTCAAGCAAGTTTTGACCCAACTTTTTCATCACTTTTCACTCAGGCTGCTGTCGTTGGATTAGATGGTCAGTTTGAAGGTACTTCCAACAGCGAAGCAAAGATACTTGCTAGTTTTGCAGTTGGTCGTAATGAAAGCTTCTCTTTTGATTTTTCAGCAAATTTAGAATTGGCAGCTAAAGAAATTGAAAATCCTGACGTTGAATATAACAAGGCTCAGTCTACAACTACTTTTTTGGTATTAGATACCACAAATCCTAACAAGGCCAGAGTTTTAGATTATTTTGGCATCCAGGGTAAATTAGTCTCCTCCGAGAGAATCGGGAATCTAACATTTGGTCGTAGTCGCAATGTCACAATCGACAGTCGTGATAAAGATTCTGATATTAATGGCAACAATGGTACTGACTCTTTGAATGGTAGTGCTGTTGGGACTTATGAGCGGAATTTTAATCGCAATACCAATTTAACCATAGTCAAAATTAATACTAGTTCTGTTGAATTGGCAGGAGATACTTTAATCGGCAACCTGGGTAGAGATGTTATCTATGGTACCATTCGGAAGGATAATCTAACGGGAACCAACGGGGCAGACAAACTTTATGCCAGCTTGGGCGATGATAAGCTATCTGGAAACAGAGGTAATGATAACCTCGACGCCGGCCAAGGTAATGATTTGCTAAATGGTGGCGATGGCAATGATACACTCTATGGCGGTAAAGGCAATGATACACTTTATGGTGGTAGTGGTAATGATGTCTTAGTTGGTGGCGATGGTAATGACACATTTACTTTCCAACGTAGCGATACCTTCTTTAAAAAAGACTTTGATGTTATTCAAGATTTCCAGGTTGGTGTTGATAAGCTTGTATTAAATGGCTGGGGAAGTCGAAGCAACATAACAGATACCGACGATGGCGCTCTTCTCACCTTAAATTCTTCGTCTCTCTTTAATAATCCTCAACAAAGCATACTATTTTCAAACCTGAGTGCCAGTGACATCAGCTCGGTAATATAATTTGCTTAAGGCAATTGCTCGTTTCATTCCCTAATAGACTCTGATTTAACGTGAGTTCGACGAGTTGCTATTTTGACCTCTCAAGAGCAGCCCCTCTCCTACGAGGAGAGGGGAGCAAAAAAGAGATTTTGCCAACAGGAACCTCTATGGTGTACATATTGAAATTACTTGAGTTGGTAATTTTTGATTACTAAATTAAGGATTATTTCTCGCCCATACTGTTGACAAAATCTCTGTTTTGTCTTAATTGAATAAGCTTGCTTTCTTAACAGGCAAAAATAGATAAAATATTTTATTGATAGTTATTACTTATCTTTTGAAGTTATAGTAATCTATAACAATCTAATATCAAATTCAATATAATTATAGATAGATAATACATAGTTATGGATACTACAAATATTTCCGAATCTAAAGTTAAATCTCTTATTCAAATTGCGGTACAAAAGCATCAGTCAGGTGACAAAGATGAAGCTGAATCGTTAGATAAAACAGAAGTAGCTGAAATCCTTGAGCTAGCAGTTCAAGAGCAACAAGATAATCGTTTATTGGAGGCAGAACTGCTATATAGTCAAGTTCTGGAAAAACAACCTGATAACCCTGAAGCTTTATATGGTTTAGGGATGTTGGCGCAGCAAATGGGTCAACCCCAAACTGCTGAACAGTGGCTAAGTGCGGCTTCACAAGTTCAACCAGATTCTGTTAAAACTTGGTTCAGTTTAGGTAATTTGCATTTAGTTCAGGAACAGTTTCCCAAAGCAGAGAAAGCTTATCGGCAAGCTTTAGTTTTATCACCTAATTCACTACCAATTTACAACAACTTGGGCTATACTCTGCAACAACAAGGATTATTTGAAGAAGCAATTAACTATTATCAAAAAGCTCTAGAGTTAAAGCCAGACTTTATCGAAGCAGAGGCTAATTTGGGCAATGCGTTACACGCTTTAGGTAAGCTCTCCAGCAATCAACAAATGTACTATGCACAATTAAATAATCAATTGGGTATTGCCCGGAAAAAAGCAGGGGATTTTAAAAATGCTGTTACTTGTCACAAGGAAGCGATCGCACTACAACCAAATTTGCTAGAAGCTCATTATAACTTAGGGTTGGCGCTGCAAGCACAAGGGAAATTAGCAGAGGCGATTATTTGCTATCAACGAACCTTGGAACTTAATGCCAACTATGGAGAAGTCTACCTCAACTTAGGCAAAATTTACCAACAGCAGAATAATTTAACAGAGGCGATTTCTGCTTATCGACAAGGGTTAAAGCTGATTAATCCCCACTATGCCAAAGCAGTAACAGCTAGCCAAGCACTTGAAAATACAAACGAGATATTAGTAACTCCTCTATCTCCTCAAGGAGAAGTGCAAATAGGTGAGTATTACTTTCCACTAATCTCTCCAGTATCAGAAACGGGAGACAAGCGACCTTTTTGGAGTGTGGTTATTCCTGCATATCAACGTACTGACTATCTGCTAGAATGTTTGGTCAGCGTCCTAGCTCAATGGTCAGGTATTGAGGAAATGGAAATTCTGGTGATTGATGATGCAAGTACACCACCTCTATATCAACTAGTAAATGCGATCGGGCGAGGAATAGTACGCTATTACCGCAATCCGCAAAATCTCAGACAGCAAGGAACTTGGAATGCAGGAGTTAGTAATAGTCGAGGATTGTGGATTCATTTACTTCATGATGATGACTATGTGTTGCCAGGTTTTTATACTCGCCTCAAGCAGAGTCTAGAAGGTTGTCCAGATTCCGTTGGAGCAGCTTTTACAGGTTATGAAAATATCGATGAGACAAGAAAAATTACTTTCCGCCAACAATTATATGGAACATATAAAGGTATAGTTTCAGACTTATTACTATATATTGGTATTGCAAACCCATTGAATCCACCTGCTGTTGTGATTCGTCGAACAACCTATGAACGGCTAGGCGGATATCATCCAGAATTAACCTCTACTCTCGACTGGGAACTCTACAAACGGATTACCAGCTTCTATGATTGGTGGTACGAACCAGAAATTTTGGTTCATTATCGCGTGCATTCCCAAAGTATGAGAACTGAACTTTCTTTATCTGGAGATCGGGTAGCATCTATCCGTCGTTCTATTGAGATTTCCGAGAGCTATCTTCCAGCCGATCTTTGTGCAGAAATTACAGCAGAATCACGTAGACATTACTTCATTAATTGTTTAGCAGATACAGAAGTTCCTCTTGAGGCTGGTCATTTGACTGGCGCTTTTCGCACCCTTGAAGAGATTCTCAAAATCGATCGGTCTGCTGAGTCACTAGCGCAATTATTTGATTGGCTGAGAACAGATATTGCCAGTCCCCTGAGAGATGAGATCGCCTTCAGGTTGACCTCTCTGCCTCTAAATAATTAGATAGTCAAAACCTTAACTGAAATACTAGGGGTTCGGACATTTTTTTAAGTTAGAGAAATTGGTAAATCACGTAAAAATAAGGATTTGGGAAAACTTAGGTTTTTGGATAATAGCGATCGCAATCTGAGACAAACGCTATAACCCTTATTTTTCCGTTACGTCTTTTTGATAACTGCCTAGAAAATGAGCGAACCTGTAGTAAATACTAATAAAAAAATAATTAAAATGGCAACAATTACAGAATCTCTGCAAATAGCATCGAAACATCATAGAGCCAATGATTTAACCAAAGCTGAACAAGTGTACCGTCAGATTCTGGAAAAACAACCTAACCATCCAGAAGCTTTATATGGGTTAGGCATACTGTCACAGCAGGTTGGTAAGTTTCAAAATGCTGAACAGTTGTTGAATGCACTCCTCCAGATTCAGCCGAAATCCGTTAAAGCTTGGTTCAGTCTAGGTAACTTACATCAAGCCCAAAGTCAGTTACCAGCAGCGGTGGAAGCATATCAGCAAGCTATAGCCCTACAGACAGATTCAGCACCACTTTATAATAACCTTGGCTATACCTTGCAACTACAAGGCAAATGGGAAGAGGCAGTTGCTTGCTATCAAAAAGCCTTAGAGTTACAGCCCAACTGTACTGAGGCTGACGCGAATTTGGGTAACGCACTGCACGCCCAAGGAAAACTCTCTTGCCAACAACAGGCTGAATACGCGGCATTAAACAATCAGTTGGGCAGAAGGTGGAAACAAGCAAAAAATTTAAAGACTGCTGTAGCTTACTATCGAGCTGCGATCGCTTTACAGCCTGATTTACTAGATGCTCACTATAACTTGGGAGTGGCGCTTCAACAACAAGGTGATTTGGAAGAGGCAGTAGCCTCTTATCAAAAAATATTGGAACTGAATCCTCATAACGGAGAAGTTTACTTCCAATTAGGCAAAATTTATCAAGTTCAAAACAAGTTACCAGAGGCAATATCTGCCTATCAACAAGGGTTGAAGCTCACCAATCCCCATTATCTCAAAGCATTTATAGCTGAACCAGGAACCAAAAAAGCTGAGGAAGTACCTATTACACCGGAGCTTCCCCAAGGAGAGGTAATTGTGGGAAACTATAAGTTTCCCAAGATTCCAGCAGTTGCGGCTAATGAAAAGAAGAGGCCATTTTGGAGTGTGGTAATTCCTGCATATAAACGTACTGACTATCTTTTCGAATGTCTAGCTAGTGTTTTAGCACAATGGACTGGAGAAGAAGAGATGGAAATTCTGGTAATAGACAATGCCAGTACGCCACCACTCTTTGATCTAGTGAATGCTATTGGCAGAGGTATAGTAAAATACTACCGCAATTCACAAAATCTTGGCTTGGTGGGAAACCATAATACAGGTATTGCCCTCAGTCGAGGGCAATGGATTCACATACTTCACGATGATGATTATGTTCTCCCTGGTTTTTATTCTCAACTCAAACAGAGTCTGGAAGATTCTTTAGATTCTGTGGGAGCAGCTTTTACAGGTTATGAGAATATTAACGAAAGAGGAGCGTTTATTTCCAAAGGTGATATTTTTGACTGGTGTGGAGAGCACAGAGGTATTATTCAAAATTGGCTCAAGCAGATTGGAGTGACCAATCCGTTGAGACCTTCGGCAATAGTTATTCGTCGGGAAACCTATGAAAGATTAGGAGGATATTGCCCTGAGTTAACCGATCTTACCGGGTGGGAACTGTGTAAACGTATTGCTACTTTTTATGATTGTTGGTATGAACCGGAAATTTTGGCTTGTTATCGCGTAGATACAAGTTGGTACACTAACAAAATGTCGAATGAGCTTTTTTTGACAGGAAATCACGCAGTATTTCTTCGCCGTGCTATCGAGATTGCAGAGAGCTATCTTCCTGCCGATCTTTGTACAGAGATTACAGCAAAAGCCCGTAGCTACAACTTTGATTATCTTCTAGAAAGCAGGGTAATCATTCCTCTGAGAGCCGGTAGTCTGACTGGTGCTTTGCGTATGCTCCAAGAGGCTTTAAAAATAGATCGGTCCCCTGAAGCAGTAGCAAAGTTATTCGCTTGGTTGACTCAAGATGAAGCCGCTCCCCTACGCGAAGAAATCATTGCTAAGTTGCTACCACTACCTGTAGATAATACCCAAGACAATATTCCTAGTGAATTAAAACCCCCACAAATTGCGATCGCACGCTAGATATGAAAATACTTGTAACTGGAACTGAAGGTTATATCGGCTCATTATTAGCTCCTCTGTTGATTCAACAAGGTCATGAAGTTATTGGTTTAGATACTGGCTTTTATAAAGTAGGTTGGCTATATAACGGCACCAAGGTAACTGCCAAAACCCTCAATAAAGACATCCGCCACATTACAATAGAAGACCTGCAAGGTGTGGAAGCAGTAGTTCATCTGGCAGAACTCTCTAACGATCCTTTAGGTCAGTTAGCCCCTGATATCACCTACGATATCAACCACAAAGGCTCAGTACATATAGCGAAGCTGGCGAAAGCAGCAAGAATCCAACGCTTTGTCTATACTTCCTCATGCAGTGTCTATGGTTTTGCCACTGAAGACTACGTTAGCGAAGAGTCTACCATCAATCCCCAAACAGCTTATGCCAAATGCAAAGCACTTGTCGAACAGGATGTAAAACTCCTTGCTGATGATAGCTTTTCTCCCACCTTTCTCCGAAATGCTACAGCCTATGGCGCTTCTCCGAGAATGCGCTTTGATATTGTCTTAAACAATCTAGCAGGTTGGGCATGGACAATTAAAGAAATCAAGATGAACAGCGACGGTACACCTTGGCGTCCCTTAGTGCATTTATTGGATATCTGCAAAGCAATTATCTGTACCTTAGAAGCTCCGCGTGATGTAATTCACAACCAAATTTTTAATGTCGGTGATACAAATAGCAACTATCAAGTCAAACAAATTGCTCAAATAGTTGCAGAAGTTTTTACAGATTGTAAATTGAGCTTTGGTAAACACGATCCCGACAACCGTAGCTATCGGGTTTTATTTCATAAAATTAACCAAAATTTACCAGGATTCAAATGTGAATGGGATGCCCAGCGCGGTGCCCAACAACTATATAATGTCTTCCAGCAAATTGATCTGGATAGAGGAACATTTGAGTCTAGAGGCTTTACTCGCCTGAAACAACTAGAATACCTCATTCGCACTCAGCAAATCGATCGAGATTTCTTCTGGCAGACTGTTTAAAAATTTCATATAATAAGTCATGAGTTTATTACAGCAAAAAAGTAATCAGTTAATAACTGGTAACTGTCTATTCTGTGGGACAGGGTTACACCATACCTTCGTAGATTTAGGTATGTCTCCTCCCTGCGAAAGTTATCGCAGTCTCAAACAACTCAATGAAGTAGAGCCATTTTATCCTCTGCATGTCTATGTTTGTGAAAAGTGTTTTTTAGTTCAACTCCAAGAATACATTAGTCCAGAAAATATTTTTAGCGACTACGCTTATTTCTCTTCATACTCTGATAGCTGGTTACAACACGCCAAAAAATATGTTGATTTGGTAGTAGAACGTTTCCAATTAAACCAGGAAAGTCAAGTAATAGAAATTGCTAGTAATGATGGCTACTTACTGCAATACTTTGTTGCCAAAAGCATCCCGGCGTTGGGAATAGAGCCAGCAGCAAATGTTGCTGAGGTAGCAATTAAAAAAGGTATTCCTACAGTTGTCAAATTTTTTGGTCAGGAGACAGCAAAAGAACAGGTTGCTAAGGGCAAACAGGCAGATTTATTACTCGGAAATAATGTCCTTGCTCACACACCATATCTCAATGATTTTGTCAAAGGAATGAAAATTATCCTCAAACCGCATGGTGTAATTACTATGGAATTTCCCCACTTGATGCGGTTAATCGAGGAAAATCAGTTTGATACTATTTACCATGAGCATTTCTCTTATTTTTCCTTTCTTACCGTAGACAAGATTTTTGCTGCTCACGGTTTGACAATTTTTGATGTAGAAGAATTAACTACTCATGGTGGTTCTTTGAGAATTTATGCGCGCCACAATGAAGACTCTTCTAAACCTATTAGCGACCAAGTATCAGAACTGAAAAATCGAGAAGAAGCGGCTGGTTTTACGCAATTAGAATACTATTTTTCCTTTGGAGAACAAGTTAAAGAAACTAAACGCAACTTATTAGATTTTTTGATCGAAGTTAAGCGGGAGGGAAAATCGATTGTTGGTTACGGTGCTCCAGGTAAGGGAAATACTCTCTTAAACTATTGCGGTATCCGCACAGATTTTCTTGACTATACAGTAGACCGTAATCCTTATAAACAGGGTCAATTTTTACCAGGAACTCATATTCCAATTTTTCATCCAGACAAAATTGCCGAAACAAAGCCTGACTATATACTAATTTTGCCCTGGAATCTGAAAAATGAAATTATGATACAAATAGCTTACATTCGGGATTGGGGGGGTCAATTTGTTGTACCAATTCCTGAAGTTAATGTCTACTCTTAGGTATTTAATATTTTTTATTATCAACAAAGGGTAAGTGACATGAAAGTAGTTTTATTTTGTGGTGGTTTAGGAACTAGAATGAGAGAGTATTCCGAAAGTATTCCTAAACCAATGGTGAATATTGGTTATAGACCAATATTATGGCATGTGATGAAATACTATGCTCACTATGGACACAAAGATTTTATCTTATGTCTTGGTTACAAGTCTGACCTAATTAAAAGCTATTTTTTAAATTACAATGAATGGCTTTCTAATAACTTTAGCCTTTCCAATGGAAGCAAAATTGAGTTGTTTAATCGGGATATTCAAGATTGGAATATTACATTTGTAGATACAGGGTTAACTGCCAATATTGGTCAAAGATTCAAGGCAGTAGAAAAATATTTAGAAGGAGAAGAAGTATTTTTAGCTAATTATAGTGATGGTTTGACAGACTTACATTTACCAACGTATATTAATAATTTTTATCAACGTGATAAAATCGGTAGTTTTTTGTGTGTCAGACCAAGCCAAACTTTTCACTTAGTTGACATGAAAGAAGATGGTTTGGTAAAAAATATCCAAGATGTAAAACAATGTGATATTTGGATTAATGGAGGATATTTTATCTTTAAAAAAGAGATTTTTAACTATATAAATTATGGTGAAGAACTTGTCCTTGAGCCTTTTCAAAGATTGATTGCCAAAGAAGAACTTTTTGCATATAAATACACTGGCTTTTTCGGAGTAATGGATACGTTTAAAGAGAAACAACAGTTGGATGATATGTATGCTCAAGGCAAAAGACCTTGGGAAGTTTGGGGAGATGAACAAGTACAAGTCAACCATGTATGATCCAACTTAGTTTGAATAAGACAGAAGAATCTGAGTACAAAATTCTTTGTCTAGGTTCTCATTGTGATGATATCGAGATTGGTTGTGGAGGCACAATCTTAAAGCTGATAGAGAATTACCAAGATGTTGTTATCTATTGGGTTGTCTTTAGTTCCAATGAGCAAAGAGCAGAGGAAGCAACCACAAGTGCTAGTCTGTTCTTAAAAGAAATCCCAGTCAAGAAAATTATCATTAAAAATTTTCGAGATGGCTTTTTACCTTTTCAAGGGATAGAGGTGAAGGAATGCTTTGAACAGTTGAAGCAAGAATTTTCACCAGATATAATCTTTACTCATCATCGAGACGATCGCCACCAAGATCATCGCTTAATTTCTGACTTGACTTGGAATACCTTTAGAAATCATTTAATTTTAGAATATGAAATACCCAAATATGATGGTGATTTGGGTATTCCTAATTTCTTTGTCCATTTAAATGAAACACTCTGCCGTCGAAAAATTCAATATATTTTGGATGCGTTTGCTACCCAGAACAATAAGCAGTGGTTTACAGAAGAGACTTTTCGTTCAATTCTCAGAATTCGTGGGATTGAATCAAATTCACCGAGTAAATATGCGGAAGCATTTTACTGTCGAAAAATATTTTTCTAAAAAATTGGAATTTGAATTTAATCTCAGGTTTGGAAATTTATGATATTCACTGAAACTAAAATAAAAGAAGCATTTATTGTTGATTTAGAACTGCACCGAGATATTCGGGGCTTTTTTGCTCGGAGTTTCTGTACTCAGGAATTTCAAAATCGTGGCTTAAAACCGACTATTGCCCAATGCAATTTATCTTTTAACTATAAAAAAGGAACATTGCGGGGTATGCATTATCAAATGCCTCCTTCTCAGGAAACAAAATTGGTGCGTTGTATTAGGGGAGCTATTTATGATGTAATTATCGATTTGCGTCCAGATTCTCCTAGCTATTTATCTCATATTGGTATAGAGTTAACTGCTGAAAATCGTCTTGCTCTTTATATCCCAGATAGGTGTGCTCACGGTTTTCAAACTCTCAGCGATGAGACAGAGGTGATGTATCAAATGGGTGACTTTTATGCACCAGAATATGCTGGCGGGTATCGCTATGATGACCCAGCTTTTGGCATTGAATGGCCTCTATCTGTGACTGAAATTTCGGATAAAGATCGGGCTTGGAGTTTATTTGAATCGAAAAAAATTGTAACGCCTACGGTGATGTAAGACTTTTAAGAGCAATTTAAAAATATATAGTTACTGAGTAAATATAGGATTAGGAGCGCACAGAGGCGCAGAGACACAGAAAATCAAAATTTGAAAAATTGAATTTTGAGTTTCATACTTAACACTGTGTTCAAACTTTGTTACAGCAGATGAGGGCGAAGTGAATACAATTTATTTTGATTCGATTTTTAGTGATGAAATCAGACGCAAGCATCTTTATAATGGACAAGTGTTTGTCTTTTCTCCTTGCGCCAGTGCGATCGCTCTATGTAATTTTGCTCGTGGTATGCTTGAAGAAGCATTTGCCCCTTTAGATCCGAGAGAAGCACAACATAGCCTGCCTGTAGAGAAATACGTTGAGATTTTAGCACAACTCAAGCCAGCTTTTATCCATCACCCTGAATCTAAACAACTGATTCAAGGCATCTTGAAAGAAAGTGGATGTGACTTAAACAAAACCTATTTCGATGTACCTCGCCTGAGAACAGCAACGAGCGATCGCTATCTGACTGCTGGTATTGCTTACGCTTTCCATCCTCATCGTGACACCTGGTACTCTGCTCCTCAGTGCCAGATCAACTGGTGGATTCCTGTCTACGATATTACCCCAGAGAATGCGATGGCATTCCATCCCCGCTACTGGAGTCAACCAGTTAAGAATAGCTCAAGAGATTATAACTACGCTCAGTGGATTAAAGAAAGTCGCAAAAATGCGGCACAGCACATTAAAACAGATACGCGCAAGCAACCCCATGCGGAAGAAACTTTAGAAATGGAGCCGCAATTGCGGTTAATTACACAAGTCGGTGGTAGGATTCTCTTTTCAGGAGCGCAGATGCACTCCACTATTCCCAACACATCAGGCTATACCCGTTTCAGTATTGACTTTAGAACTGTACATTTTGATGATGTCATAGCTCAAAAGGGTGCGCCAAATATTGATTCAGCTTGTACAGGAACTTCTTTAGGCGACTTCTTACGAGGCACTGACTTCTGCCCGATTACTGACACATTGTTGTTGTCTACAACAAGCAATCTCTTGTAGAATAACTTTTGTTTTCCAAACTCCAGTCTGTGAGCAATAAGCTGTTGTGTTTTTAATTTGCACATTGAGACGGCAGAGGAGCAGAGGAGCAGAGGAGAGGGTTTGCAGGTTTTACCCAACAGATTATGAGGCAACTTATAGGCGCGACAGCTTAAATGGTGAATTTTGTTGAAAAATTGTCTGGACAAACAATACTAATTACAGGTGCTAGCGGATTTCTCGGATCTCATTTAGTCCGTCATTTATGCCAGAATGGTGCAGAAGTACATGCTGTTTCTCGCAGTTTTCATACTTCTGATATCAGCTGCTTGCGATGGTGGCACGGTGATATGGAAGACATTAAGTTTGTTCAAAATCTTTTCCACAGCATTAAACCTGACGTAATCTTCCATTTATCCGGTCTTGTGACAGCAGTTCCTAATCTAGAGTTCATATTGCCTACCTTTCACAGTTTACTGACTAGTACTATTAACTTATTGACGGTAGCTGCCGAAATTGGCTGTAGTCGCATTGTGTTAATAGCTTCTTTAGAGGAACCACAACAAGATCATCCTGAAGTAGTTCCTTCTTCTCCTTACGCTATTGCTAAATTTGCTAGTAGTACTTATGGTCGGATGTTCCATCGACTCTATCAGACACCTGTAGTTCTTGTTAGACCCTTTATGACCTATGGGCCGGGGCAAAATGTGTATAAGATCGTTCCTTCTGTTATTATTTCCTTGTTGCAAGGGCAAGCTCCAAAACTTAGTAGTGGAAAGCGTCAAGTTGATTGGATTTATATTGATGACGTGATTGCAGGACTTCTTGCTGCAACACAAGTTCCTAGTGTAGAGGGTTGTACATTCGACTTAGGTTCGGGAGAACTAGTACCCATTCATGCAGTTGTGTCCCAGCTTGTTAATCTGGTTAACCCTCAAATCCAGCCACTATTTGGTGCTTTACCTGAGCGACCAATGGAAAAAATAAGAGTAGCTGATACGGCTTATACATACGATAAACTCGGTTGGCAACCTTCAATTCCTCTAAAAAAGGGCTTGGAATTGACTGTAAATTGGTATACAAAACATCAACAAAAGATTGGATACACCAGTTAGCAAGGATTCTATTTATGGTTGCAGATAGACTTCAGAATATTAATTTAGTTGATCTAAAAAATTCTTTTAACTTAAAGGATATCAGTCTAGAAATTTACCAACTAATTTCTGATTTATATCCCATTTGCCGTAGTATTACAGGTGATGGTTTTAGAGAAACTTTAAAAATTCTCCAGCAGTATATTCCTTTGTCAGTTCATGAAGTGCCGACAGGAACAGAGGTATTTGATTGGACAGTCCCTAATGAATGGAATATTAAAGATGCCTATATTAAAAACTCTCAAGGTGAAAAGATTATAGATTTTACTAATTCAAATTTGCACGTTGTTAACTATAGTATTCCTATACATCAAAAAATATCTCTTCAAGAACTTAAATCACATTTATTTACACTTGTCGATTATCCTAATTGGATTCCTTACCGAACTTCATATTACAAAGAAAGTTGGGGTTTTTGCCTGACTCATAATCAATATTTGCAACTAGAAGATGAAGAATATGAAGTATGTATTGATTCTTCTTTGCAATCAGGTTATTTGACTTATGGCGAGTATTATATTCCAGGAGACAGTACTGATGAAGTCTTGATTTCTTGCCATGCCTGTCATCCTTCACTGTGTAATGATAATCTTTCGGGAATTGCGATCGCTACTTTTATCGCTAAATATTTAAGTCAAACTACACCAAGATATTCCTATAGATTTCTTTGGATTCCCGGAACTATTGGCTCAATTACATGGTTAGCTCTCAATGAAGCTAAAGTCAATAACATTAAACATGGCTTGGTATTAACTTGTTTAGGAGATTCAGGCAACTTTACCTACAAAAAAAGCCGTAGAGGTGACACTGAAATCGATAAAGTTGCTGCTTATGTACTCAAAAACTCAAAACAAGATCACAAAATCATAGATTTCTTTCCCTATGGCTATGATGAGCGACAATATTGCTCACCTGGATTTAATTTAGCTGTAGGTTGCTTCATGCGATCGCCTCATGGTAGTTTTCCTGAATACCATACTTCAGCTGATGATTTAAATTTCGTTCAACCCCAATATCTTGCCGAGTCATTCTTTCAATGTCATTCAATGTTGTATATCCTCAACAATAACCAAATCTACTACAACAAAAATCCTAAATGTGAGCCACAGTTAGGTAAAAGAGGAATATATCGGACAGTTGGTGGTAACAAAGATAGCGGGCTAAATGAAATGGCAATCCTGTGGGTTTTAAATTTATCTGACGGTCAGCATACTCTATTAGATATTGCAGAAAGGTCGGGAATGTCATTTGATGTGATTAAATCTGCTGCCGATACATTATCAACACATGACTTATTAACAATTAAAACCAACTAGTACAGCTAACCCTGAGTTCGTAGCGAATAGACTCAAACAAACTTTGCGCTCCTACCCTGCGGGAAGGCGTTCGCGTAGCGTCTCGTAGAGAAGCACCTATGCGCTATACTCTGTGTCCCTGTGCGTTTAAACTCAAACCCTCAATTAGTCATGAATTTACGAAACTGTGTACTAAGTTTGAAAAACTCACCAGGTAGTCTAAAATAAAATCCAGGCTTGAAAACCCCTGGAGGTGGGTTTGATGTGTGTAGCCGCGAATTCTATTTGCTAGGGCTGCCAACTTTTTTTATATTATCCTCAACTGTTCTGTGAAAATACTTATTTTGTATTGATATATTTAGTGTTATTTTTACATTCTATTTATAATTAATGCCCACAAAGTAGCTTAACTTTATAATCTAGAATAAACTTCATCTATTGACTATTGCTTGGAAAAATATCCTATTTAACTTCACAATTACTTAAACTAAATGTCATTACTTATACCATTGTAAGAGCAGTTTAGATGATTGATATTAGAGAAGTAGTTTAAAAACATACCTTGTCTAGTACATGAATAAAAAATGGGCTGTTAAACGACTTACAATCAATCTCACATCAGGCGAAGCACAGAAGCTTGAACAATACTGTTCAACGACTGGCAGACCAGCAACTGATGTAATTCGGGAGTTAATTCGTTCTCTTTATCCTAAAGATGAAAAAGCCTCTGAAACCTCGTGAATCAGACTGCAAAAAAATCAAACAGGATAAGTACATCTTAATTTGTCAGTGAAATATGCTGCTTAACAGTTATCAGCTAACAGTGAATTCCCATAACTAAAAAAGTTAGGGAATTTAAAGAATAATACTCTCTTACAAAGTTCAGAGCCGAGGAAATCTTCGCTCTGACTTTTGCTTTGGATATGGTGCAATCATTTTGATACACTTGCATAATTAAACATCAAATTAATTGAAGAAAAGGTAGAATTTAGAATCAAGATGCTCTTGCTATAGCAATCCTAAATGAGATTGTGAAAATTTTTGTTATGGTCGTCCTTGGTCATTTGTCAAGAGTCATTTGTGATTCAAAGGACAAATGACTCTTGACTGCCAACCTAACTTTTTACGTTATGTGGAAAAGTCCACCTAACCCCCTTCCCGACGCGGGAAGCTAACGTGTATTGAAAATTACACCTCACACTTGGTTTCGTCGTCTAGCTCTAAGCTGTTGGGAGTCCGCAAGCGTTTTGCAAACCACCAAACTTCAAGTTTTGTGGGTGTATTTAACCTAGTTATATTTTTTTGGGCAGAATACCCTTCTCGTATCTGACTTTGCTCCTGAATTCTTTTTTTGACAAATAGTAATATTACTGATCTTTTTGGAAAAAATTTAAGTTAGATATATAGGACTCCGATTTGATTTTTGAAAACACACTGAGACTCAAAAGCCGTTTTATCACGGTGTTTTACCTGAAATCTTGTTCAGAAATCAGATATGAGTCCTATAGTACTTACCACTTATTTACTTATACTTTCTAAGTATTAAGAATTTAATCTCTAATTTATTTAATTACAAATAATGGTTAGAAAAACCTTGGTTATAAATCAGCCAAAGGTAAGCAAGTCCGTGGGCGAACTAAGGATTTTTGCTGGATTTATAACACTCAGCTTTGCGATCGCCGCAATATTGTGCAACTATCAAGATGCAATCGCCCAAACTCCTGAACCTCAGACATTACCCCCAAGTCGGTTAGATGATATTCCTGACACTCCGTTACCGTCAGATGTGCTACCCAAGCCACCAGACGAAAATCAATTGCTTCCATCCCTAAAACTACCGAATCAGCCCATTCTGGAGCAGAATGACCCTAATACCAAATTTCGGGTTGATCGCATTGAAGTGTTGGGCAGTACAGTTTTCAAAGCAGAACAGTTTGCCGCTGTCACAAATTCCTTTGTGGGACGGGAACTGACATTTGCAGAGTTGTTGCAAGTTAAAGATGCCATCACCAAGCTTTACACTGATAACGGTTATGTCACCACAGGCGCATTGATTATACCACAGACAATAGAAGCTGGGACAATCAAAATTCAGGTGATTGAGGGTAGTTTGCAAGAAATTAAGATTGTCGGTAATAGGCGATTACACACTCAATACATTCGCGATCGCATCAAACTTGGTGCAGGTAAACCGTTAAATATACCACACTTAATAGAAAAGCTGCAACTACTCCGCCTCGATCCGCGGATTCAAAACTTGTCAGCCGAGTTGCAGACAGGCGTGCAACCCGGAACTAATGTGTTGCAAGTGGAGATTGAAGAAGCAGAAACTTTTAAGCTGACAGCAAGCCTAGATAATGGGCGATCGCCAAGTGTGGGTAGTTTTCGCCGGGGAGTGGATCTGCAAGAAGCTAATTTGTTGGGCTTGGGCGATACCCTAAGCGTGGGATACGCCAATACCGATGGCAGTAATACCATCAATGCCAGTTACACGCTGCCGATTAACGCCCGTAATGGCACTGTATCCTTCGGTTTTAGCCAGGGATGGAACCATGTGATTGAAAAACCATTCAGCGTCCTGGATATTCAATCAAATACCCGCTCTTACGAATTGAGCTATCGGCAACCACTGCTGCAAAAACCAAACCAAGAGTTGGCAGTGGGGTTATCATTCTCGCGCCAGTCCAGCCAAACTGAGTTAGGTATTGATAACATTGGGCCGTTTCGACTCTCCCCAGGTGCAGATGCGAACGGAAAAACCAATATTTCTGCTTTACGCTTTTTTCAAGAATATACCCAGCGAAGCAACCAGTATGTATTTGCGGCGCGATCGCAATTGAGTTTTGGCGTAGATTGGTTCGATGCTAATGTCAGCGATAATCAACCAGATAGCCGCTTTTTCGCGTGGCGGGGACAGGCGCAGTGGGTGCGGCAATTAGCACCAGATACTCTATTTTTAGCTAGGGGCGATTTCCAATTGGCAGCAGATTCCTTAGTGCCTTTGGAGCAATTTGGTCTTGGTGGACAGCTAAGTGTCCGGGGGTATCGCCAAGACGCATTACTCACAGATAATGGTCTGTTATTTTCGGCAGAATTTCGAGTCCCAATTGTCCGCGCTGCCAAAATTGGCGGAGTGTTGCAACTGACACCCTTCATTGATGTAGGTAAAGGCTGGAATACCAAAGGCGAAAATCCATCACCGAGTACGCTTGTTAGTACTGGGTTGGGGCTGTTATGGAAACAGGGTGATGACTTCTTAGCCCGCTTAGATTGGGGCATTCCTTTGATTTCAGTGGACGGTGAAAGGCGATCGCTCCAGGAAAACGGGTTATATTTCTCAGTGCAGTATTCGCCGTTTTGAGGGAAGCGATCGCCTTGTTAAAAGCTATTATCCAAGCTATTTCTTGGCATCGTAACGCAATCGGCAAAATTGAATTAATTGCAGATAAATCTTCTACTAATGTGCAACAACCATTAACCTGTGCTGCCATTACAAAAAGTTAATCATGCGATCAATAATACCCGCAACGGGAATACTAATTTGAAACTAGATATAAGTAATTTTAGCCATGAGAATCTTAACCTTTCTACTGGTGTTGGCAAGTGGCTTATTAACTCCAGGGATGATGCTATCTGCTATAGCTCAGGTGACATCCGATGGTACTACCAACACCACTGTCAATCAAAGTGGTAATAATTTTACTATTCTTAACGGTATTGAGAAAGGTAATAATTTATTTCATAGCTTTAGTAATTTTTCTGTACCTACAGGTGGTTCGGCAACGTTTGATTTAGTTAATACGCCAAATATTACAACCATATTTAGTCGGGTTACAGGTGGAAATATTTCTCATATTGATGGGTTAATTAGCACGCTCAATAGTAGTAACCCGGTAAGTTTGTTTTTGATGAATCCTGCGGGAATTGTGTTTGGGAAAAATGCCTCGTTAAACATTGGTGGCTCCTTTGTGGGAACGACTGCTGAAAGTATCAGATTTGCAGATGGATTTGAGTTTAGCGCAGTTAATTTCCAAACTACGCCATTATTAACTATCAGTGTACCTGTAGGTTTACAAATGGGTAGTAATGCAGGTGCCATCGCCGTTCAAGGCACAGGACATACCTTAACACTTAAAGATAGTCGGACTCCGATCAATCGCACTCCTAGTCCCACACAACTGCGGGTACAGCCTGGAAAAACCCTAGCGTTGGTGGGTGGTACTCTAAATTTGCATGGGACAACTCTGACTGCCGAACAAGGACGGATTGAATTGGGTAGTTTGGGTGAGGCAGGGTTAGTTAGCCTCGTGCCAACCACTCAGGGTTATACACTGGGGTATAGCAACGGGCAAAGCTTTGGTAACATTCAACTTGAAAAGAAATCTCTACTAGATGTCAGTGGGGTAAATGCAGGTTCCGTGCAGGTGCAGGGTAAACACATTCAAGTTACCGATAGCTCCCTAGTATTAGCACAAAATCTCGGTAATCTTCCTGGCGGGAATCTACATCTGCAAGCATCAGCAGGAATCGATGTGACTGGTACATTCAGCGGCATTCGCAGTGAAACCTTAGGCATTGGAACAAGTGGGAGCATCAGCGTCATTACTCCCCGATTCAGCCTTCAGCAAGGATCAGCAATAAATAACACTACTTTTGGAACAGCTACCAGTGGCAATGTCCAGGTTGATGCCTCAGTGCTGGAGATATCTGGCTTCTCGCCCATCAGTTCAACTGGTAGCCTGATTAACACTGCTACCTCCGGTTCTGGAAACGCAGGTAATGTCTTCGTGAATGGCGATAGTTTACTAGTGTCCGATGGTGCAGGGCTGTCTTCAATATCCCGTGGTAGCGGTGACAGTGGTCAAGTTGTGATTCGTAACATGGAAACTACCGTCAGGGGAAGCAACTCGGCACCTATGGGTACTAGGATTGGCGCAACTGCTTTCAGTACAGGAAACGCCAAAACCATTACACTGGATACAGCCAGGTTGTATCTGCAAGATGGGGGAGCAATTACCACAAGTTCGTTTTCTGCAGGTCATGGCGGAGATATCAGGATAAATGCCACAGAATCCATCCAAATTATTGGCAGTAATAACGTAATAAATAATAGCGGCATCAGCAATAGCAGCATCACCTCGTCCGTCCTGAGCCTAAGCCCAACATTACAAAAACGATTTAATGTATTCTATGGTACACCTGTGGGTAATGCAGGTACTGTGAGCATCACGACACCAAACCTGACGCTTCAGGATGGCGGGGCCGTGAGCGTTACCAATGATGGTAGTGGCAATGGTGGTAGTATCAACCTCACCGCAGATAGTATCGAATTAAAGAATCAAGCTTTAATCCAAGCAAAGACTACATCTGGTGATGGAGGTAACATCAGCTTAGGAGTTGGCAAGTTATTGCAGCTGCGCGACAATAGCCAAATCACTGCCACCGCAGGCGGTAATGGTAATGGCGGTAATGTTAACATCAATTCACCGATCATTGTGGGATTAGAAAACAGCGATATTATTGCCAACGCAGTCCAAGGACGTGGAGGTAATATTCAAATCACCACACAAGGAATTATCGGCTTACAATATCGTCCACAACTGACTGCTGAAAACGATATTACTGCTAGTTCGCAATTTGGTGTTAGTGGTACAGTTCAAGTTAATAATGTTGGTGTTGACCCTAATTCTGGCTTAGTCGAACTGCCAGCAAATGTCACCGATCCATCCCAGCAAATTGCTACAGGCTGTTCTGCCAATCAAGGCAGTAGTTTTGTGGCAACAGGACGCGGTGGTGTGCCGCAAAATCCGACACAGGAAGTGAGGAGCAATGTCTACGACGGGCTACGCCTACGCATTTGGTCAGATATCCGCAATCTCTCTGCATACCGAACAACTGGTAAGGTGACAGCAGAAATACCTGAATCACCAAAGGTTCTTGTCCAAGCTACTTCCTGGCATCGCAATTCCCAAGGCAAAGTTGAGTTAATTGCAGATAAATTTCCAACTCAGGTTCAATCGTTAACCTGTGCTGCTGTCCCCAAAAGTTAATGATGTTATAAATAATGCCCTGACGGGAACTCTAACTTTAAATCAAGTTAAGGAAGTTTTTGGCGATGAGAGCGATGTCTAACGACAAGCCGCGAAGCGTCTACGCTTTTCTATTTATATTCACAACTGGGTTATTAACTCCAGGGATGATGCCAGGGGCGATCGCTCAAGTGACATCCGATGGTACAACTAACACCATTGTCAACCAAAGTGGGAATAATTTTAATATTCTTAACGGTCTTGAAAAAGGTAATAATTTATTTCATAGTTTCGGTAATTTCTCTGTGTCTACAGGAGGTTCAGCCACTTTTGATTTAACCAACACGCCAAATATTACAACCATATTTAGTCGAGTCACAGGTGGAAATGTTTCTAATATTGATGGCTTAATTCAAACTCTCAATGGTAATAATCCGGTAAGTTTGTTTTTAATGAATCCTAAAGGGATTGTCTTTGGTAAAAATGCCTCGTTGAATATTGGCGGCTCGTTTGTGGGAACAACGGCGAATAGCATTAAGTTTGCTGATGGAATAGAGTTTAGTGCGACTAATCCCGGTGCTACGCCGTTGTTGACGATGAGTGTGCCAATTGGGTTGCAAATGGGGCAAAATCCGGGAGATATTACCGTCCAAAACACCGGACACCGTTTAAGTAAGATTGGTTATGCTATAGTTGCCCCTCTGGATCGAAGTAACAATCCTGTAGGATTAAGCGTTACCTCTGGTAATAACTTGGCATTGATAGGCAAAGAAGTAGCCTTAGATGGTGGAGTGTTAAATGCACCTTCTGGACATATTGAACTCGGTAGCGGCAGTAATGGCACAGTTAATCTCAATACCTCTTCTCCTCATTGGATTTTTGATTATGGCAATATAAAGCAATTTGGGAATATTCATCTGTCCCATCAATCCCTTGCCGATGCCAGTGGTACCCCTGCGGGTTCTATTCATTTCCAGGGTCGAAATATTAGCTTGCAAGATGGGTCTGCTGTCCTATTAGTTAATCAAGGAAGCAATAATTCCGGCGACATTAGCCTTAATGCTAGTGAGTCATTGCAAGTGGGGGGAGTTGGCACTAATAGATTTCCACAAACTCGATTGCGTGCTGATAATTTTGGCGATGGTGCTGGGGGTAATATTTTGGTTTCTGCCTCCCAAGCATTCCTCTACGATGGTGGTACTGTTAATGGATTCAATTTTGGTAAAGGTTCAGGAAGTAATATTTCGATGGAAATTGGAGATTTGCTTCAAATGGTGGGATTATCACCTATTGGTGGAACCAGTTCACTGATTACTAACACCGCCAATTCGGGGAAAAGTGGTGATATTCGAGTAGTTACCAAAAAATTGCAGATTTTAGATGGTGCTGAGATCGACAATGTTAGCTTGGCAAATGGTATGGGAGGTAATATCACGATTAATGCTGCTGATTTCATCGAAGTTATGGGGCAAAATTTGCATGATAGCCTCATAGTGGCTAGCACATTCGGCCCAGCAAATGCAGGCCAATTAACTATTAATACTGCCAAACTGAGAGTACGGGATGGAGGAGGTATCGTTGCCTCTACCGTAAATAGCGGCAATGGAGGGGATTTGCTAATCAATGCTTCTGACACCGTTGAAGTCAGTGGAGTGAGTAATATTTCTCATCTCCCAAGTCGAATTGGTGCTAGGGCCGAATTACTTGCACCACCTATTCGGCGACTACTTGGATTACCAGATGTAATCACAGGTAACACAGGTAAACTCGTTGTTAACACCCCACGCTTGCAGATTACAGATGGGGCGATTATTGGTGTTGATCATCAAGGCATTGGCGATGCTGGAAAACTTGAAATTAATGCAGGTTCAATCCGTCTTGACAATGGTGGTAGTCTTACCGCCGCTACTTTTCAGGGTGAAGGTGGTAATATTTTTGTCCAGGCAAATGACTTGATCATGCGTCATGGTAGTTCAATAGTTACTAATGCAGGTGGTATCGGCAATGGTGGCAACATCACCATTAACTCTCCCATCATCGTCGGCACAGAAAATAGCGATATCATCGCCAACGCATTCCAAGGTAATGGGGGCAACATTCAAATCAACACCCAAGGCATATTCGGGCTAAAATACCGTAACGAACTCACAAGAGAAAACGACATCACAGCCAGTTCCCAATTTGGGGTTAACGGTACGGTAGATATTAATAATTTTGGTGTTGACCCCAGTTCTGGTTTAGTCGAATTGCCCGTAAACTTAGTTGATTCATCCCAGCAAATTGCTACAGGTTGTTCTGCAAATCAAGGCAGTAGTTTTGTAGCCACGGGAAGGGGTGGTGTGCCGCAAAATCCCACCCAGGAAGTCAGGAGCGATGTCTACGACGGGCTACGCCTACGCACTTGGTCTGATGTCCGCAATCTCTCTGCATTCCATAAAACTCAGCCAGTACAAGCACAAATACCCGAATCGAGAGAGATTATTGTTCAAGCTACTTCTTGGCATCGTCGTGCTGATGGCTTAATTGAGTTAGTTGCAGATCAATCCCCTGCCAATGTGCAACCAGCATTAACCTGTGCTGCCATTACAAAAAATTAATCATGGCATCGATAACACCCGCAACGGGAATACTAACTTCAAACCAGATATAGGTAATTTTTAGTCATGAGAGTCTTAACCTTTCTGCTGGTGTTGACAAGTGGGTTAATAACTCCAGGGATGATGCTAAGGGCGATCGCTCAGGTAACATCAGATGCTACAACTAACACTACTGTCAACCAAAGTGGCGATAATTTTACGATTCTTAATGGGATTCAAAAAGGTAATAATTTATTTCACAGTTTTAGTAACTTCTCTGTGCCAAATAATGGTTCAGCAATTTTTAATTTAGTAAATACGCCAAATATTACTACTATATTTAGTCGGGTTACAGGTGGAAATCTTTCTCATATTGATGGCTTAATTCGCACAGTTAATAGTAGTAACTCGGTAAATTTGTTTTTAATGAATCCCCACGGCATTATATTTGGGCAAAATGCCAAGTTGGATATTAGTGGATCGTTGATAGCCACGACAGCCAATAGTATCAAATTCGCTGATGGGACTGAGTTTAGTGCAGTTAATCCCCAAGCTCAGGCATTACTCAGTATTAATGTTCCTATTGGACTGCAACTAGGTAATAATCCTGCACCAATACAAGTCCAAGGTACGGGACATTTAGATATCCAGCCCGATATTGGTACGATAATTCGCAATCCCAGCCCTACAAAATTGCAAATACAGGCGGGAAAAACTCTGGCTTTGGTTGGTGGTAATTTAAATCTGAATGGGGCTACCCTGAGTGCCGAAACAGGGCATATAGAATTAGGTAGCGTGGGAGGTGCAGGATTAGTTAATTTAGTTCCTACCATCCAGGGTTATCAACTGGAGTATGAAAACGGACAAAGCTTTGCTGATATTCAACTAGCACAAAAGTCACTGTTAGATATCAGTGGGGTAAATGCGGGTTCAGTTCAGCTTCAGGGACGAAATATTCGCTTCACCGATGGTTCGCTAGTTTTAGCGCAGAATTATGGCAATCTTCCTAGTGGAGACATTCGTTTGCAAGCATCAGCAGCGATCGCTTTCATTGGTGCAGCATCCGACACCAACGTTCGCAGTGGGATTCGCTCTGAAGCCTTGAGCATGGGAACTACTGGGAATATAAATATCATTACTCCGCAGTTGGTACTCCAGCAAGGTGCAATGATCGGTAACGCAACATACGGAGTAGCCAACACTGGCAACATTCAGATTGCAGCATCAGCAGTAGAGATGTCAGGCTCTTCACCCTTTAATTCCACTACTCGCGATAGCGTGACCAACATCGGTACCGCCACATATGGTACAGGTTCAGCAGGCGATCTCTTCATCAATGGGGATAGTTTGGTAGTATTAGATGGAGCTTCACTGTATTCGGCAACATTTAGTAGTGGCTCTGGTGGTAAAGTGACAACTCGCAATCAAAGTACCACCATCATGGGCGAAAGCCCTTCCGGAGTTTATAGCAACATTTCTATTAGTAGCTTGGCTAGCGGAAATAATCAAGATTTGATACTAAATACTGGAAAATTACAAATCTTAGATGGCGGAACAGTTGGTTCATTGTCATTGTTTGCTGGTAATGGGGGAAATGTCAACATCAATGCCAAGGAATCCATTGCCATTAGTGGTCGTAGTCCTAACAATAACAGTAGTATCAGCTCATCTGTCATCCGTTTAAGTCCACAGTTGCGTCAGTTATTGTACTTACCAGATATGCTGACAGCAAATGCAGGTAGTGTTAGCGTTACTACACCCAGCCTGATACTGACAGATCATGGGACTGTCAGTGTGACTAGTCAAGGTACGGGTAATGGTGGAAATCTCAACATTACAAGCGATCGCATCCAATTAAAAAATCAAGGCTTAATTCAGGCACAGACAGAATCTGGTAACGGTGGTAACATCAACTTACAGGTGGGAAATTTGTTGTTGCTGCGCGATCGCAGCAACATTACCGCCACAGCAGGCGGTAATGGTAATGGAGGTAACATCAATATCAATGCACCCATTATTGCCGGATTAGAAAACAGCGACATTGTTGCTAATGCGGTGCGAGGACGTGGCGGTAATATTCAAATCACCACACAAGGAATTATCGGCTTACAATATCGTCCACAGCTGACTGCTCTTAACGATATTAGTGCTAGTTCGCAGTTTGGTGTCAGTGGTACGGTGCAAATTAATAATATCGGTATTGACCCTAATTCTGGCTTGATAGAATTGCCAGAGAATTTGACAGACTCATCACAACAAATTGCCACAGGCTGTTCTGTCAATCAAGGTAGTAGTTTTGTCGCCACCGGAAGGGGTGGAATACCGCAAAATCCCACTCAACAAGTGATGAGCGATATCTACGACGGGCTACGCCTACGCACTTGGTCTGATACCCGTGACATCTCTGCATACCGGAAAACAAACCAAGTACAAGCACAAATTCTTACATCGCCAGAGATGCTTGTCCAAGCTACTTCCTGGCATCGTAATGCAGAGGGCAAAATTGAGCTAGTTGCTGCTCAAACAGCCCATGTACAACCGCCTTTAACCTGTGCTACAGTATCACACTAATCAGCCCCGACGCAGGAAATGCTAAAATCGAAACAAGCGGAGGTATTGATATGGCTCAAGCTTTACCTAGAGAATCTACCTTTGAAGAATTTATTGCATGGCTGCCAGAAAACACCGAGAAGCATTACGAATTACACGACGGGATAATTGTTGAAATGCCTCAGCCGACTGGAAAACACGAAAAAGTTACGGGTTTTTTAGCAGGGGAAATTACTGTTGAGTATAAGCGATTAAAACTACCTTATTTTATTCCGAAAATGGCATTGGTTAAACCACGGAGAAAATCATCGGGTTACTTACCAGATGTGATTTTAATCAACGATGCTAATTTACACAATGAGGAATTGTGGGAAAAAGCATCTACTGTGACTCAAAGTGAATCTATTCCTTTAATTATTGAGGTTGTAAGTACAAACTGGGAAGACGATTATTACACCAAGTTAGGGAATTATGAAGCGATGAAGATTCCTGAATATTGGATAGTAGATTATGCAGCTCTGGGAGCGAGAAAATTTATTGGTAATCCTAAACAACCAACTATTTCTATTTATCATCTAGTTGATGAAGAATATCAGGTCGCTCAATTTAGGAATTACGAGCGAATTATATCCCCTACTTTTCCAGATTTACAACTGAGTGCTAATCAGATTTTTCAGAGTGCTTTGTAGAATAGACATTTGGCAAAATTAATTCTGCGTTACCCCAAATCCTTATAGATGTAGCACTGCTATGTCTGTTTATTGTAGGCGATCGCTCATCAAGTGATAGATCGCATTATACGTTGGGCACTATACATCAGAGTGATTTCCTCAAGACCTGTGTTGTGCCTAATAATTAGGTTAAGTAATTATGACTTTCCGAATTAAACAAAGTCGTTGGCTATACGTCAGCCTCAGTATTTTCAGTTTGTGTTTAGCATTTATCATTACACCTGTAAAAGCATCTCCACCAATCACAACCCCAACTATCTCTGCTTCCCAGCCTATTAACTGGCTAGAACAAGGACGGAACTTCTACCAATCAGGACGGTTTGCCGAAGCGATTACAGCATGGCAAACAGCAGCAAAGCAATATCAAAAACAGGGCGATCGCCTGAACGAAGCTTTAAGTTCAAGTTACCTCTCGCTGGCACAACAAGAACTTAATCAATGGCCAGCAGCCCAACAATCGATTGAACAAAGCTTGAAACTATTACAAACTTCTATTCCCTCAGCTGATGCGATTCTGTGGGCACAGGTACTCAATACACAGGCAAATTTGCAATTACACATCGGCAAAGCCGAAACAGCGATCGCTAGTTGGCAACAAGCTCAAAAATATTATGAACAAGCAGGCGACAAACTCGGAAGCTTGGGTACTCAAATCAACCAGGCGCAAGCTTTACAAAGTTTGGGATTTTATCGCCGTTCTAAACAGCAGTTAGAGGCGTTGACTCAAAAACTACAAGCAATGCCAGATTCCGAAATCAAAGTCAGTGGGTTGCGATCGCTTGGTTTAGCTCTGCAAATAATTGGTGACTCTAGTAAAAGTCAACAGATTTTAGAGCAAAGTTTAGCGATCGCTCGCCAAATTTCAGCCCAACCCCAGTTAAGTTCTATTCTGATTGGCCTGGGTCAAACTGCCGTTGACTTGGAAGATCCAGAAGCCGCATTAGATTACTTTGAACAGGCTCAACTCTTAACAACTAACCCAAGCGATCGGTTACAAGCGCGTTTAGCTCAGTTCAAACTTTTCCTCAATTACGACAAACTGGAGTTTGTTAAGCCACTCGCACCTCAACTACTCCAAGAACTCCGGGAACTGCCCCCCAGTCACACCTCACTCTACGCAGCGATCAATTTTGTTGCCACCCTCAACCGCCAGTCAAATTCTGACCCAATCCTACCGCTGAAAGATTTGGCACAACTGATGGCAGTCACAGTCAAATCTGCACAGCAAATCCAGGATAATCAAGCCGAAGCTCATGCACTAAATCAGTGGGGAAAACTCTATTATCGTACACAGCAGTTATCCCAAGCACAGGAGTTAACTCAGAAATCCCTCGACATTGCCCGCCAACTCCAAGCTAACGATATCATTGCTCAATCTGCTCGGCAGGTGGGACAGTTGGATAAACAACAAGGCGATCGCTCAAAGGCGATTACCGCCTATACAGAAGCAGTCAATGCCTTAAAGGCACTGCGGGGAGATTTGGTGGCTGTTAACCCTGATGTCCAGTTCTCTTTTCGCACCAGTGTGGAGCCGGTCTACCGGGAACTGGTTGATTTACTTTTAGAGGATCAACCCAGTCAAGCAGAACTGATACAAGCTCGTGAATTGATTGAGGCATTGCAAATTGCGGAACTCGATAACTTTTTTCGGGAAGCCTGTTTAGATAGAACTCAACAAATTGATCGGGTTGATCCCACTGCAACCGTCATTTATCCGATCATCCTGCCAGATCGTTTAACAGTAATTCTCTCCAAAGCAGGGCAACCACTCCGTTCCTATGTCACTCACAAATCTCAAGCTGAAATTGAGCAGACTCTAGACAATTTTTTGGTTGCTCTTAACCCTGTCTCAGATTCCAAAGATCGGGATCGATTGGCTCAACAAATTTATGATTGGTTAATTCGCCCAGAGGAAGGAGATCGAGCATTCATTGATACCAAGACATTGGTGTTTGTTTTAGATGGTCGGTTGCGGAACATTCCCATAGCAGCTCTTTTTGACGGTAAGCAATATCTGATCGAGAAGTATGCTCTGGCGCTCTCCCCAGGATTGCAACTGATGGCAACGCGATCGCTTCATCAAAACCAGATGAGTGCGATCGTGGGTGGCATTAGCCAATCTCGCGCTGGCTTTAGTGCTTTGCCCGCTGTGGAATCAGAAGTGAAACAAATCTCCAAGTCCGTGTCGTCCTCTGTGTTGCTGAACCAGAAATTCACCAGTCAAGCCCTTGCTAAACAGGTGAAATCCAGTAGTGCAGGTATTGTCCACTTAGCAACCCACGGACAGTTTAGTTCCCGCCTCGAAGATACCTTCTTGCTCACATGGGATGGAGAAGTCAATGTTAAGGAGTTATCTGAACTCCTAAAAAATCGGGGTAAAGATCCATCGAAAGCCATCGAGTTGCTGGTACTAAGTGCCTGTGATACAGCAGCAGGAGACGATCGCGCCGTCCTGGGACTAGCGGGCTTGGCTGTGAAATCCGGCGCTCGCTCAACTATCGCCACCCTATGGCCTGTCAAAGATCAGGCAGCCGAGATGCTCATGACTCGCTTCTATGACCAACTGCGACAACCCAAAATCACTAAAGCCGAAGCACTAAGACAAGCACAAATTAGCCTAATTCGCCAAACTGATTTTCACGAACCGTTCTTTTGGTCTGGCTTTGTTTTGATCGGCAACTGGATTTAGCTAAGTAATACAACGGAGTCTATTGCAAATAATTTAGGATATTTTTTACACCTTTTTAGCTCAAGCTCGCCTATACTGCTAATAGAAGTTCCCTGACTTTACTGTTATCTAGACTTATTCTCTGAGCTTCTGACCATAGTCGAGAGAAACGTATTTTGTTTGTATCACATTTCAATGACATAAGGAAAAACATCATGAAACGTCGATATTTAGCTAGTACATTGAGCGTCATCGCTCTGATCGCTAGCAGTGCATGGACTAGTGCTCATGCTGTTACATTTACCCCACCCGCCAACAGTGGCTCTCCCAGACAAGCAACTGGAGGAGCTTCTCGCGGTAGTATGTTTACCCCTGCTGTCGGTAAAGGTGCGCCTAGACAAGCAACTGGAGGAGCTTCTCGCGGCAACCTCTTTACCCCTGCTGTCGGTAAAGGTGCGCCTAGACAAGCAACTGGAGGAGCTTCTCGCGGCAACCTCTTTACACCTGCTGTTGGCAAAGGTGCTCCCCAACAAGCAAGTGCGGGTGCTTCTCGGGTTGGTACTTACTACTTGAATCCATCGACTATAAGTACAACACAACCAGCAGCGCTAATCGCCCTCTTGCCTCAAAACTTCTATGGCACAACAGTATCAGAACGTCCCACAATATTGGTGTATCTCCCGGCTTCCAATGCCGAGGAAGCAGTATTCAGCCTCAAGGATGAAGCTGGCAATATGCAACATCAGATGAAGATTTCAGTTGCAGGGAAAAGTGGGGTAATCGCGATCGAATTACCAGCCAATGTGCCCGCTTTAGCTGTTGGTAAAAACTATCAATGGTTCCTAGCACTCAAAGTAGATGGGCAACTCAATCCAAGTACGCCCTACGTCGATGGTTGGGTTCAGCGTATCCAGCCCAGCGCTGAATTGGCAACAGCAATCCAAGAGCAAGATGCTCTGAAGCGAGCTACTGTTTTGGGTAAAAACGGTGTTTGGTATGACTGTGTGGCAACACTTGCATCGGTATACACCGCTCAACCTAACAATGCAACTCTCCGCAAACAGTGGGAAGAACTTCTATCCTCAGTGAGTTTGAAGGAGATTGTAACAGCGAACTTATTAGCATCTACTAACTAATGACAGTTTGGGTATTGGGCATTGGGTGAAACAGTTCCAAATTCCCCAATCCCCATTTATATAGTACAAATATAGTACAAAGATGTGGCGCAGATTCCAGACTTTTGTCCAACGCACTCGCAGCGTTTTGATTATTACTCCTAGCGTTGCCTTGACGGTTATGGTTGGGCAATCGTTGGGACTTTTCAATTTACCGGAATGGAAAATTCGTGACGAATGGGTTCGTCAACGATCGCCACAGACGATCGCTGATGACATTGTGATTGTGACAATCGATGAGCGCGATATTCAATCGGTGCGTAAATGGCCAGTTCCAGACTGGGCGCTGGCACGATTACTAGAAAAAATCCGGGCGCAGCAGCCGAGAGCCATTGGCTTGGATCTCTATCGAGATTTACCAGAAGGAAGCGGACACGAGCAACTTGTTCAAGTCTTTCGCAACACTCCCAATTTAATCGGAGTTGAGAAAATTACTGGTGAACGCGTCAATCCCCCACCGGAATTGAAAAAACAGGATCGGGTAGGATTAGCCGATTTAGTCTTGGATGGCGATCGCTTTGTACGTCGCGCCCTTTTGACAGCTGAAGATGCCAAAGAGAAAAACACCATTAAAGCCGGACTAGCAACTCTTGTAGCCCTAAAGTACCTCGAAGCTGAAAAAATTAGCTTAGAAAGCATTGACCCCCAACAGCAAAAGTTTCAGTTGGGTAAAGAAATTTACTTACCACTGCAAAATCAAGAAGCAGGTTATACCGATGCCGATTTAGGAGGCTATCAAATTCTCCTGAATTGGCATGGTTCAGAAACCGCATTTCGGACAGTTGCGATGCGCGATGTGTTAGCAGGGAAAATTCCGGTAGATTTGATGCGCGATCGCATGGTATTTATTGGGTCAATTGCCTCCAGTACCAATGATTTCTTCAGCACACCCTTCTCTTCCTGGATCTCTGCTCAAAAACCGACTCCAGGTGTGGTTGTTCATGCCAATATTGCTCATCAACTAGTACGAGGAGCAAAAACAGGAAAAGCCAGTCTGCACGGTGTTTCTGGCATTTTTATGTTGCAGTGGATTGTTTTGTGGTCTGTCATTGGTTCTACGGGCAGTTGGTTGTTATCCAGTAGCAAGCTGCGGATTCCCGGCGGTAAAATTCTTTGGGCAACTGTAGGCATCAGTGGAGCCTGCATAGCAGGTGGCTATGGGATGTTTTTGTCTGGTGTTTTAATTCCGGTAACACCCACCTTAGCCGCGTTTATCGGTAGTGTGATTGCAACAATTAATGCCTATAAACAGCAAAAGTTAGAAGAAACCAATCGCCAACTGGAAATTGCCAACAGTCAACTATTGGATTATTCCAAAACCCTAGAGACAAAAGTCGAAGAACGAACTCATGAATTAGTCGAGGCAAAGCTTGCTGCCGATGCTGCCAATCAGGCCAAGAGTGAGTTTCTCGCCAACATGAGCCACGAACTACGCACACCTCTTAATGGCATCCTTGGTTTTGCCCAGGTACTAGAAGGATCGCCAAACATGACAGCTAAAAACCTCGAAGGAGTCAGCATTATCTCCCAATGCGGCTCGCATCTTTTGATGCTGATCAATGATATTCTGGATCTCTCGAAGATAGAAGCGAGGAAATTGGATTTGGTAGTCACTAGTGTGCATCTGCCCAGTTTCTTACATGGTGTGACTGAGATTTGTGGTATCCGAGCTGAACAGAAAGGGATTGGATTTAATATCTTAATTAGCGATCGCCTACCACTTGCCATTGAAGTCGATGAAAAACGGCTGCGGCAAGTGTTAATTAACTTGCTAGGCAACGCGATCAAATTTACAGATAGCGGTGGCGTAACCTTTAAAGTAGAGGTACTGAATACTGGGGACTGGGGACACAAGGAAAATCAATGCCCAATGCCCGATGACGCCAGTCGCCTCAAGTCGGGAAACCCTTTCGGCAGTTCCTCCTGGGGGAAACCCCCAAGACCGGACTGCCTCACCACGGCGCTGGCTCCCCAATGCCCAATGTCCAAGATTCGTTTTCAGATTGAAGATACGGGTATTGGTATGTTACCAGAGCAACTTGAGAAAATCTTTTTGCCGTTTGAGCAAGTGGGTGAAGCAGGACAACGATCTGAAGGTACTGGCTTGGGATTGGCCATTAGCCAAAGAATTGCGGCATTGATGGGGAGCCAAATTCAGGTGCAAAGTCACCTAGGTGAAGGAAGTCTGTTTTGGCTGGATTTGACAGTATCAGTACCACTCGATCATGACTGGCGTGGAGGAGCGATGTCTACGATGGATTACACTCCAACTCTCCAGAAAATTACCGGGATTCAGGGTAGTGCGCCTCAGATTTTGATTGTCGATGACGATCGCAACCACTGTTCTATGTTGACCAATCTGCTGCAAGAAATTGGCTGTCGAACCCTAGAAGCAACCGATGGCAAACATGGGCTACAGGTGGCAATTGAACACAATCCAGATGTGATTCTGCTCGATTTAGCCATGCCCAATATGGATGGTTTTGAGCTAATGGTTCACCTGCAAGCGAATCCACAAACCTGTTCTATTCCGATTATCGTCTCTAGTGCCAGCGTTTTTGAGTCAAATCGTCAGCGGAGTTTAGAGGCAGGGGCAACAGCATTCCTACCCAAACCTCTCCAGATTGACGAACTACTCAATAGACTGCGATCGCTGTTGGGAGTGGAATGGATATATGCCGAATCTTCGCCTCCTAAAGGTGAGCAGATTACTGGTAGTGAATGGGTTCTACCATCCCAAGATGTTTTGCAACAACTCTATCATTTGGCAATGATGGGAGATATCTCGGCGATTGAGGGAATGTTAAGAGAACTAATTGAGGAAAACAGTCAACTAGCTCCCTTCGCAGCAGAGTTAAGCAAACTCACTGCCAATTTCCAAACCGGAAAAATCCGTAAGTTACTCAAATCATTTGTCACAACGGAGTTACATCCATGATCGCTGTTCCTATCTCGAAACCCATACATATTCTATTAGTGGATGACAATCCAAACAATCTCAAGGTGCTATCTGAAGCGATCCAGAGGTGTGGCTGGAAAGCCCTGATGGCAACAGATGGAGAGTCAGCGATCGAACAAACAGAATATGCTCATCCCGATCTGATTCTTTTGGATGTGATGATGGCAGGTATTGATGGATTTGAAACTTGTCGCAGACTGAAAACCAATCCGATCACTCACAATATTCCAGTAATTTTCATGACTGCCCTATCTGATTCTACAGACAAGGTGGCGGGATTGGAAATAGGTGCAGTTGACTACATTACTAAACCCTTCCAACACGAAGAAGTCATTGCCCGTTTAAAGTTACACCTAAAAATTTCCCATCTCACTCGCACACTAGAAGAACGCGTGCAAGAACGCACCGCAGAATTAACTCAATCTCTACAACAGTTACAGCAAACCCAACTACAAATGATCCAGAGTGAGAAAATGTCCACATTAGGGCAGTTGGTTGCAGGTATTGGTCATGAGATTAATAATCCGGTTGGTTTTGTTGGCGGAAATTTATCTTATATTGAGGAACATGTAAATAATCTACTTCGCCTGGTGAGCCTGCAACAGCAAAAGCTAACGCAGTCAGACTCGGAAATTCAAGAGCTTCTTGAAGAAATCGACTTGGAGTATCTGGCAGAGGATCTACCGAAACTACTGGCATCAATGCACCAGGGAATTACCCGTCTTAAAGAGATCAGTCTCTCTTTGAGAACTTTTACTCGCGCAGATATTTCATCTCAGGTGGAGTTTCAGATTCACGAAGGAATTGATAGCACCTTAATGCTGTTGAAACATCGACTCAAAGGCAATGGCGATCGCAATAAAATCCAGGTTGTCACACAATACGGTAAGTTACCTCCAATCAGTTGCTATCCCGGACAACTAAACCAGGTGTTCATGAATATCATCGCCAATGCCATTGATGCATTTGATGAACTCCATCAAAATCATTCCGATCCAGAGATTGCTGCTTGCGAGAATATCATCACCATTACCACATCGGTTAATCCCCAACAACAAACTGTCACAATTTGCATCCAAGATAACGGCCCCGGTATGCTTACTGAGGTGCAATCTCGAATTTTTGAGCAATCTTTCACAACCAAGCCCGTGGGTAAGGGAACCGGGCTGGGATTAGCGATCAGCTACCAAATTATTGTTGACAAACACAACGGACAAGTCAACTGCTTGTCAGTACCTGGTGAGGGGACAAAATTTATTATTACTCTGCCAATGTAACTGAATATACATTGCTTTTATCGAACAGCAATATTGGCGTCAGTCGTCAGAATACAGGAAAGGTATTCGATTAAAGTTTTGAGAACGGATTCTAGTGTTTGGGTTATTGTCTGTTCTCATAACTGTTTTAATCAACCACTTTCGGCTTACTTTCATTTTACGGGATAAACTCTTCCTTTCCAAGCACCGCCGCGCCCTTGCCAGTGACGTAGTGCTGAGTCTAGAGTCATCAGGGTATAGAGAAAAGCGATCGCAGGTAAGCTCAACGCGAACCAGACAGAACATTTATAAAAGCGGATTGTCGGGTAGTAAGCGAAAGTCATTAACAGCCATCCTAATAAACCTGTAAATGCGATCGCCCAATTGCTCCAAA
>CAXUOL010000002.1:51137-53738 GCA_964252435.1 uncultured Nostoc sp. | reverse complement strand
GTCATTTAGCATTCTCCAATTGTTTCAGATGTTGCTTAAGTTCATCTAACTGGCGATAGATTTCATAAGTTGCAGCAGCAACATCCATAAGTTGTGTGTAATCTGTTGGTAAACCTTCAGCTAAATCATGCAGATCCATTTTCATTTGACCTGCTTTGCTGTTAAGCCGTCTGATTTGTCCTTGTAGTTCCTCAATACTCGTTTCTTCTGCTTGCACAATCAGCCACTCCTTTTCTAAAAGTTAGGAGTTAGAAGTTATGAGTTATGAGTTATAAATCAGGAACTATAAATCATGAATTATCAGTTAATAGCTAATTCAACTCCTCACTCCTAACTCCTCACTCCTAACTCTTTAAATTTTGCCAACTTCAGGAAAGCGCTTCGCCAAATCAAGACCTTTTTGGACGTAGTTTTCTCCCTCATCTGCCAATTTCTCTAGCGAGTCAAAGCCAAAACGATGAGCATCTCGCAAGGTTTTCACAGCTAGCAAAAGACGACCAGAAAAAACTAATGCCCAGCCAAATCCTTCATGGCTCAAATCAACTACAACCTGGGATATCAAACCTGTTTCTTGTTCAATCCCAGCCGCTACAGCTCGAAAAAATGCCATAATCCGGGCTTGAGTTACCGGATCGACTTCGCCCTCAACGGAGATTTCTCGTTTCTTTTGTTTGGTGACAATAAAGGGTTTGAGAATCAACTCATCCGACCAAGTACGATAAACTCCATAACTGTCTTGACCACGGATTTGTTTAATTAATACCTTCAGAAAAGGTGAGTTCAAGACTTCAGCTGTAGCGGTTCCGTTTACACTATTATTTGCGGTCATACTGTTGCTTCATTTTCAACTTCATCGGCAAAGTTTGAGGGTTTTTGCTGTAAAGCTTTACGCAACCAAGGTGGGGGATTACCTTTGAGGGTTTTCACTAGCTTATTTAGCACTTCGCTAATTTCTTCTTCTTCCGATCGCGCCTTTACTGGGGTGACACCTTTCTTGATTAACCGAGCCGCAGCGCTACCACCAATTGCGAAAACATAAATAATTGTGCAGTCAGTTAATGCTTCAATTTTTGGTGCGAGTTTACCCTCATTATTCTCTTCTTGGATTTCATAATGAAATTTGAGACTTTCTACAAATTGATATCCTTCATCTGAAATTTCATAAACATCAATTTGTTCTGATCCTCCAAAGTGAGTATTAATATGAACTCCGTCACTTGTCGTAAAAGCAATCTTCATTGTGCTATGTCCTTTGTCATTTGTCATTTGTCCTTTGTCATTTGTCCTACCCTGCGGGAAGCCGCTGGCGCGTCTATGTCATTTGTTACTTACTAATGATGAATGACTAATGACTAATGACTCTTCTTGCTCTAAAAACAGGTTGCCGATGCCAAACACAAGTTCCATCGTGCCTCGATAACCAACTTTGGTAAATTGACCATTACCTAAGCGGTCATAAATGGGCAATCCGAGACGATAAAGAGGAATCGAAAGTCGTTTAGCGATCGCACCGACATTCGAGTTACCAATTAGCAAATCAGACCCGCCTGCTAGACTCTCAAAGTCTTCCAAATCGCCAATGGTGATACTTTTTACCGGGAGTTTTTCTAAGAGGTGCGATCGCGTGGTTGTCACCGCTGCATGAATTTGCGCTCCCATCGATTGCAGGAAATGCACGGTTGACCACAACAAATCTGGTTCCAGGGCTAAGGAAACTCGTTTTGCACCGAAGTAAAAGTGGGTGTCCAGCATCGCATCTTGCAACTGACGACGTTGGCGGCGGTATTTTTCTGGTACGCTGTTACCGCTCAGAATCGCCAATGCTTGGATAAATTCATCTACTGGTTCTAATCCTGTCAGTTCGCCAAATACCTCATAAGGTGTGCCAAAGCGTTCTTCTAGAATCTTGGCAGCACCACGCATACTTTCACCTAATGCCAAGGTGAAAGCAGAACTACCTACTTCTCGTAGTTGTTTTAAGGTAGTTCCGCTGACTGTAACCGCACTATAACTATCCTCTAAATGTCCATCAAGGGAAGCGCCAAGGTCAGGTACAAAGATCGGCACTAGTCCAAAGGACGTGACTATTTCTTTGATTTCCTGTACATCCCCAGGTGTGAAGGCAGAACCCGCCAAAATCGTGACTTGTTCAGTTCTGAGTCCACCCGCACGAGGAATTTCCTGAACTATGCTCTCCACGGCGACAGCAAAACCATCTTGCAACGCACCTTTAAAATCTGGGGTAGGTGCAAAAACGATCGCCAAATCATTCAATTCAGGATGGCGATCGCGGATTTCCTTGAGAAAACCCTCGATGTCATCGCCTCTAGTTTCAGTCAACCCAGTACTACATAAACCAATAATTTCTGGGTTAGCTTTTTCTACCAGAGTGAGAATTGCTTGTTCCACATTCTCTTCACCACCCAAAATAGTAGTGACTTCCGTCATCGCTGTGGTAGCTAAAGGAATCGCTTCCCGGAAATGCCGCACCAGCACAACTTTGGCGAAAGCAGTACAACCTTGAGAACCGTGGAATAAGGGCATCGTCCCTTTCAATCCCAAAAAGGCTAAGGTTGCACCCAAAGCTTGACTTTGCTTGAG
>CAXUOL010000002.1:0-51037 GCA_964252435.1 uncultured Nostoc sp. | reverse complement strand
TCCCTTTCAATCCCAAAAAGGCTAAGGTTGCACCCAAAGCTTGACTTTGCTTGAGGGGATTAACTGTCAGTGATTTGTTAGTAACAGTAACGATCGCCATTAAACTACCTCTTCATTCCACAGGGCGGATTTTCTCGTTCCCTGGCTCCGCCGGGGAATGCTGACAGTGAGGCTCTGCCTCATCTGCTCTATAAAGAAGGCAGAGCCTTCAGGAATGCGTTCCCAGCCGGAGTCTGGGAACGAGGGTACAGACACCATTAAACTACCTCCTCATCCCAAGGAGCGGGTTTGCGTATTTGTTCCCAAATCGGGCTATACAGAGCTTCGTACAGTTCCCGCGCCATCTCAATCATTCCCACATAACCTGCATAAGGATGGTGGCGTTCTTGGTTGATATCAAGAAAAGGAATTCTAGCTTTCAAAGCTGTGTATTGGTTACGTCCACCAGCAATCAGCATATCTGCACGAGTATCTTTAACCAGTTGTAGCAACTCCTGAGCGTTGCCTTTCTCCAGCATGATGCCATCGTTGCCAATCAACTTCTTGATTTTGGCTTTATCTTCTTCAGTACTTTTCCGAGTACTGGTAGCAACAACTTCAATGCCTAAGTCTCTAGCAGCCGAGATAATCGACCAACTCTTGACACCACCTGTATATAAAACAACCCGCTTACCTTTGAGTCGAGCGCGATAAGGAGCCAGTGCCAAATCTAAAGCAGCCGTTTCTTCTGCAATTAGCTTTTCTGTCCGTTCCTGTAAATCAGCATCGCCTAATTTAGCAGCGATGTTTCGCAGACAGCGATTCATATCATCAATGCCGTAGAAAGACTCTTCAATGTAAGGGATGTTGTAACGCTCCTCCATCTTTCTCGCCATATTCAGCAACGCTCGTGAGCAGATCATGACGTTGAGCTTGGCGCGGTGGGCGTAGCGAATTTCATCGTAGCGAGCATCGCCCGTAATTTTAGACAAAATACGGATGCCTAATTTTTCTAACAGTGGTGTTACTCCCCACATTTCACCGGCGATATTGTATTCACCGATTAAGTTAATATCATAGGGCGTTGTATGTTCCGGTTCTGCTGTACCGACAACATATTCCAACAAAGATTCACCGCCAAAACGGTTGCCGAGATTTTTACTGCCAATGAATCCTGGGGCAATGACGGGAACAACAGGAATACCAATTTTCTCAGCCGCAGCTTTGCAGACAGCATCCATATCATCGCCAATTAGGGCTGTAACGCAAGTGGCGTAGACGAATACTGCTGCTGGTTGGTAGCGCTCTTTGAGTTCTAGAATCGCTTTGTAGAGTTTCTTTTCACCACCGAAGATGACATCATTTTCACCCAAGTCAGTGGTAAAGCCCATTTTGTAGAGTTGCGGGCCAGACGACAGACTACCACGACTGCCCCAGGAATTACCAGCACAGGCGATCGGCCCGTGGACTAAATGAGCAGCATCTGCGATCGGCACTAAAGCAATCATTGCACCATCAAAAGCGCAGCCCCCTTGAGCCGCGCCAGGTTGTGCCTGTTGGGCGCAAGACTTGTTTTTCTTTTCCGTTTGTTTGTGCTGATTATGCTCGCATCCTGTCTCAGTCAGCAGTTCGTTGATTTTGCCTTGGGTGCTTTTCATCTCTCTTCTCTTAATTGTTAATTGTCCTTTGTCATTTGTCATTTGAATTGACTATTGTACAGACGCGATTAATCGTGTCTCTACCAATGACTAATGATCAATGCCCCATACTTCGACTTCGCTCAGTACAAGTGCCCCATGCCCAATAATTAACAAATGTATTTTGTGACATCCTCTCCACATACATCGGTGAGGTAAGATAGAGCGCGGAAACGCAATCCTACAAATTCGTCATATAAAGGATTGAGTTTACATAGTGGTGGGATATCAATACACTTCCCAAATAATTTAATTTGTCGCTCAAAAGGACAACAACAAGGAATTGTTTGGCAAATTAGATGAGCGAAGCGATTATTTTTAACCTGAATTCCATCCACTACACGCCGTAACGGATTAAGAAGATTGTTGAACCACCCTCGTTTTTTTTGGTTAGGTGGATGGTAATTAGGATGAGGATGAGTGTGAGTGTGTTCGTGAGTGTGATTGATGGTTTCCATCTATAAATTCCTTGGGTAAATGCTATCAAGAAAAAGGGGAAAATAATTCATAATTACGAATTACGAATTACGAATTATTTCCCGCCCTTAATTAACACGTTGTGTTCCTACGCAATTTCTAACGAATCAAGTCGTAAGAAATATCTGTCTTAGAAGGAATGTTGGTGTTGCGATCGATTTCTTCAAACAGGGTGTTTACAGTCCAGTTGAGGAGGTTGATCACACCTTGATAACCAATGGTGGCGTAGCGGTGTAAGTGGTGGCGATCCATGATGGGGTAGCCGATTCTCACAAGGGGAATCTTGGTGTCGCGCCACAGGTACTTACCGTAGGTGTTACCAACCAGGAAGTCTACTGGTTCGGTGAACAACAATGAACGCATGTGCCACAAGTCCTTACCACCCCAAACAGTTGCATGTTGACCAAAGGGACTAGAAGCAAGCAGTTCTTTCATTTCTGCTTCAAATACTTCGTTGGTGT
This sequence comes from uncultured Nostoc sp., assembly GCA_964252435.1. Taxonomy (GTDB): domain Bacteria; phylum Cyanobacteriota; class Cyanobacteriia; order Cyanobacteriales; family Nostocaceae; genus Nostoc. The sequence continues at coordinate 48,423 of CAXUOL010000002.1, read as the reverse complement.
TGTGAACCAAGATATGCACAGGTTCAGCACCCATTTCTAGCATAAAGCCAACAACGCTGTATACTAAATCTGGTTCGCCGTAGATAGCGAAGCGCTTGCCGTGAATCCATGAGTGGGAGTCAGTCATGGCATCAACTGCCTGACCGCGTTCAATTTCCAATTGTTCGGGAATGGGGATACCACTCAGTTCGCTGAGTTTCATCAAGAACTCATCTGTACCCTTAATACCCCAAGGACGGGAAACTGCGGTTGGTTGCTTCCACTCTTTTTCGATGTACTCGCGGGTTTTGAGGGTGGAGTGTGATTGCAGAGCAATTGTAGCTTTAGCATTAATTGAATCTTCTGCATCTTCTAGCTTTGTACCACCTGGGTACATATTGAACTCACCTGTGTTTGGTGAATCCAGGTAGTCGCTGTTGTCGGCTAGAATGGTGTAGTCAAAGCCGAACAAAGAAGCAATCCGCTTGATTTCGCGGTTGTTGCCTACATAGGTGTCAAAACCTGGGATGAAGTTGATCTTGCCGTTGCTGGTTTCTTTCTTATGACCTGCTGTCAGGTTAGAAAGAATTCCCTTCATCATGTTGTCGTAACCAGTGATGTGGGAGCCAACAAAGCTAGGGGTGTGAGCGTAAGGTACTGGGAAATCTTGAGGAACTGAACCAGCTTCCTTAGCGTTGTTGATGAAAGACTGCAAGTCATCACCAATTACTTCTGCCATACAGGTGGTGCAGACAGCAATCATCTTGGGCTTGTAGAGTTGGTAAGAGTTCGCCAAGCCGTCAATCATGTTTTGCAGACCACCAAACACGGCCGCATCTTCAGTCATTGAAGAAGATACACCAGAGAATGGTTCTTTGTAGTGACGGGTTAAGTGGGTGCGAAAGTAAGCAACGCAACCTTGAGAACCTTGAACAAAAGGTAGAGTACCTTCAAAACCAACAGCAGCAAAGATTGCTCCCAATGGTTGGCAGCCTTTAGCAGGGTTAACGGTTAAAGCTTCACGAGCGAAGTTCTTTTCACGATAATCCCAACCCTTTGTCCACTCTGCAACCCGTTGTACTTCTTCGGCTTCGTGACCGTTTTCAAACTGCTTTTTGTTTTCAAATAGCTGTTGGTACTCTGGTTGGTGGAATAACTCGACGTGGTCTTGAATTTTTTCGGGATTCTGAGGCATTTCTGGATCTCCAAGCTTACTGAATTCTTTTACTGATTGAGGTGGGAGAGACGCAATTAATCCGGTACAGACGCACAGACGCGATTAATCCGGTACAGACGTACAGACGCGATTAATCGCGTCTCTACAAGGGAGGTGGGAATATGATTCAAAATTCAAAATGCAAAAATCAAAATAAACTTTTAATTTTTCAGTTTTGAATTTTGGATTCCCAACTCCCCCCTGGGGTTTTAGCCCCAGGTTGTCCTTACTTATCGCTCTCTCCCATTTCCCTAGACGGTAGCCTTAGCTTTAGCTTCAGCCTTCTTAGCCTGAGCTTTTTCATTCCAAGGAGCGCCAATTAATGACCAAGTTGGGCTGTTGAGTGCCAAGTCCATATCACGAGCGAAGATGGCGAAGCCGTCATAACCGTGATAAGGACCGGAGTAATCCTTTTTATGGTTTAATTTTTTTCAATAGCCTAATGTTTGCAGTAAACAGTGTCTGTGCTAAACATTGTTTTCTAAGAACACATTTATTTTTAGCCTAAATATAGGCTAAAAACACAGCGATGCATAATCAGGGCAAAGATAATTCGTAATTCGTAATTCGTAATTCGTAATTAAAAGACCTAATTACGAATTAGTAATTATTTTGCAGACTTGGAGCCTGTTTCATCTACCGATCGCAGTTTTCTTGGCTCATCTCTGCAATCACAGCAGCAAAAAGAACACATGAGAACGAAAGTACTACTAGAATTAGAGAAAGTTAATCTGCGTTTGAAGTCTGCAAAGGCTAAGGTAACAATTAGAGAATCAAATGGAAGTCTGCAATTACGGGCGACGTTACCAATTAAACCGGGAGACAAAGATAGCAATGGTACTGGGAGAAAGCAATACAATCTCAGTTTGAATATTCCCGCTAACTTAGATGGACTCAAGACGGCTGAGGAAGAAGCCTATGAATTAGGAAAGTTAATCGCTCGAAAAACTTTTGAATGGAATGATAAATATTTAGGTAATGAAGCAATTAGAAAAGATTTTAAAACAATAGGAGAATTACTCGAAGAATTTGAAACTGAGTATTTTAAAACTCACAAACGCACAACTAAAAGCGAACATACTTTTTTTTATTATTTTTCCCGCACAAAGAGATTTACGAATCCTAAAGATTTGGCAACTGCTGAAAATCTCATCGGTTCAATTGAACAAATCGATAAAGAATGGGCTAAATATAATGCAGCTAGAGCGATCGCAGCATTTTGTGTGACATTCAATATCGAAATTGATTTATCTAAATGTTCCAAAATACCTGAGAATAATTCTCGCAATATACCGACCGATACAGAAATTTCTGAGGGAATTATCAAGTTTGAAGATTATCAACATAATAGAGGTAATCAAGTTAATCAAAATGTTCAAGATAGCTGGCAACTTTGGCGCTGGACGTATGGAATGTTAGCAGTTTTTGGTTTACGTCCACGAGAACTGTTTATTAATCCTGATGTTGATTGGTGGTTGAGTCCAGAAAATGTAGATTTGACATGGAAAGTTCATAAGGATTGTAAAACTGGTGAGAGACAAGCATTACCATTACATAGACAATGGATTGAGGATTTTGATTTGAGAAATCCTAAATATTTAGAGATGTTAAGGGGTACGATCGCTAAAAAAGATAACACTAATCATGCGGAAATAACGGCGTTAACACAGCGAGTTAGTTGGTGGTTTCGTAAGATAGGATTGGATTTTAAACCTTATGATTTACGCCACGCTTGGGCAATTCGGGCGCATATTTTGGGAATACCAATTAAAGCGGCGGCGGATAATTTGGGGCATAGTGTGCAAGTTCATACCCAAACTTATCAGCGTTGGTTCTCGCTAGATATGAGGAAGCTGGCAATTAATCAAGCTTTGAGTAAGAGAAATGAAGTTGAGTTGATTAGAGAGGAGAATTCTAAGTTGAAGATGGAGAATGACAAGTTGAGATTAGAGATTGAGAAGTTGAGAATGGAAATGGTTTATAAACAAAGTTAAACTTGCCCAAATATTGATAATATAATAAACTTAAAGGTCAGTTATGGAAAGCATTAAGATTAGAACATATATTGGTGATGATGGAATTCTGCAAATCCAGCTTCCGCCGGAAATTACCAACCAAGAGTTAGATGTAGTGATTGTCTTTCAACCTGTTATACCAAAATCTTCACAGTCTCCAACCAAAACGCCAGAAGAACTAGGATACTCTCATAAATTCGTTGAAGAAGTAATAGGTAGTTGGGAAGGCGATCCGCTTGAACGTCCAGCACAGCTTCCCTTTGAGGAACATTAAAAAAGTATGACAATAGAAACTTTGAACCAAATACTTAAGCAGCTTGAGACACTTGAACTAAAAGAGCTTCAGCAGCTTAATCAGACAATTCAAAAGTATCTTGCTGATAATGAAGAAACTGTTAAGCAAGCAGCATTTCATCAAGCCCTGATCGATTCTGGGTTAGTAAAACAGATCAAGCATCCTACTTACGAGCCAATAACTGAGCGACGACTAATTCATGCTGAGGAAAAGCCTGTTTCTGAAAGTATCATTGAGGAACGCCGTTAGAACGAAGTCATGCATGGATTATAATTTCATTTCCAGATTACTGCAAAAGTTCAAATTAACCAAGGAGTATAACTTATGCAAATTATCATTGAACTCCCCGATGATATAGCCAACCAATTACAAGTGCAACCCACGAACATTTCCCGCAGAGTTTTGGAACTCATCGCAGCTGATAATTATCGCCAAGGTCGCATTGGAGCCGCCGAAGTTCATCGAATGCTGAATTTATCTTCTCGATGGGAAACCTATGAATTCCTCAAACGTGAACAAGCTTATTTACCCTACACTGAAGAAGATTTAGAACAAGATGTTCAAGCAATTCGTAATTTACTAGCTACTGAATGATTATTGTCTCTAACACTTCTCCAATCAACTACCTAATTTTGATTGGGCAAATCAACCTTCTACCAGAACTATTTCAGCAAATTATCATTAGATTATCAGCAGATGGTCGCAGACGATATTGTTCACGAACATCTCTTAATAACTTGGTCTTTGAACCGTTTGGTTTTAATACTTCTATCACTTCCCAAAGCTCGCCCTCGTGCTTAAGGTTGAATACCCGACGAATTTCTTTCACCTCGTCACGAGAAATACCTAGTTTATCTGCCATACGGTTATGAAGTTGCAATTCTGACCCCTGGATTTTTCCATCAGCAATGGCAATTTGCCAAGCTGCACACAGCATTAGGCGATGCTTCAGCCGCTCATAATCGCTTTGGCTACAAGTTTTTTCTCGATGTTCATTCTCGAAAAGAATACTTGTTTCTATAATTTGGTCAAAAGTTTTGCGTTCTTTTATAGCTTTCCAAACCAGAGATTGTTCTTCCTTTCTAATACCGGAAGTAGTTATCAACCTATCTACTGTATCTTTCTCCTGGTCAGCTAATCTTCATCATATCAGCAGGCGATCGCGCCCCTCCTAACTCATACATTGTCACAAAGCTGATTTACTCAAAAACAACGCCGCGATAAATTTCCGTCATCGGCAATTCAATACTAACTGAATCCAAAGAAATAGATAGCTCTAAGCCACTAAAATCACTGAGCAACCAACCTTGGGTTTGTTTACTGTAGCGTTCCACAAAAGGTTCATCTTGCTCGACTAATAAATATTCGCTAAAACTATCAATTGAGCGATACATCCGAAATTTACTGAGTCTGTCGTAATCTGCGGTGGAAGGAGATAGAACTTCAACAATCAGCGTGGGATTTAAGACTTCATCTAAACGTTCAGCATTTAGTTGCGGTTCGCCGTCAAAAACCATTACGTCTGGATATACTCCGCGTCGAGGTTCAGGAATCCACAGCCTTAAATCACTGTTAATTGGCTCGAATTGAGTATCGCGCAGCAAAAACTTGAGGAAGGCAAAAATATTGCCACCGATACGGCTGTGTTTGAGCGTTCCTCCAGGCATAGGTACAATTTCTCCATCTCGATATTCGCTGCGTCCTTCGGCTTTTTCTTCGATCGCACGATATTCATCCAAGGTGTAGCGGCGCGAGATGGTAGAAATCATAGGTCGTAGGCGATCGCATTAGCCATAATACAACAATATTATTTTGTCACAGATTTGTTGTGAGGTGATATCTTCTCTTTTCTACAAGAAAGATGCTGCGCGATTTCCATCGGGTTCTGCAAAGGCGAATGTGTCTACGCCTGGTACTGCTTGAGTGGGATACACGATAGAATTTAGGCAAAGACTTTATCTTTCTGGTTAGCTGTCTACGATGTCTGCAAGAGATAGGTTTCATGAACTGGTCAGAATTGCCCTTGAGAAGGAAGGATGGGTAATTACTCATGATCCATACCACATTGATTTGGGGTTTGTTGATTTTTATATCGACTTGGGTGCAGAACTATTGCTAGCAGCGACAAAGGATGATAAAAAGATTGCTGTTGAAATCAAAACGTTTTTGGCAGCCTCAACGATTTCTGAGTTTCATACTGCAATTGGACAGTTTATTAACTATCGGATTGCGTTGGAAGATGATGATCCAGAACGGCGGTTGTATTTAGCAGTTCCGCTCGATGTTTATAAACGATTTTTCAGATATCCATTTATTCAAACGGTTATTGTCCGTAACAAAATTCCCCTTTTGGTGTACGACACAGAAAAACAGGAGATTGCAGAATGGATAAGCTAATTTTGTATCGTGAACTAATTCAGAAATTATTGACAGCGCGAGCAAAGTTGCGTTCTGAGAGCGATCCAATAGAAAGTCAAACCATTTTTGATACTACAAAAGACCACTATCAGCTTGTGCATGTGGGATGGAAGGATAGTAGTACCCGGATTTATGGCTGTGTGCTGCATATAGATATCAAGGATGGGAAAATTTGGGTGCAGCATGATGGAACGGAGGATGCGATCGCAGATCAACTTGTGAGGGAGGGAGTGCCTAAGCAAGATATTGTGATAGCATATCATGCACCTCATGTACGGCAGTATACAGAGTTTGCTGTCGGGTAAACCTTTTATTTGACACTCCCCGCGATAAATCGATGGGGATTCTTGGTTCAGCGAGACCACTTAAACTAGGTTCCTTGCGTTACCTAGCCCAGAGGTGGGACTCTCCCCAAGCGTTAACTTTGGGTATGCCCTACCCTAGTTGCATTGCTGCAAGTCCTGTTTAATTAGAAACAATTTGTTTCAAAATTCTGAGTCGTCTAGCTCCTATGAATCTTTTACCTACTGCTAGGAGGAAACTAGAACAATGCAGTAGAACCGCATAGATTCAGTTATCAAGGTACAGATTGCCGTTAGGCAGTTAGGTTTTTATACAGGTTGATTACCATTCCTGTTAAAAACAAGATAACACAAAATGTCACTGGCGGATAAATCAAGAGGATGGCTTTCATCCCCGACTTAAAAGACGTTAAAACCTAAAAACCCAAAAAGTTTTTAGGTTTTAATTTCGGGGTTTTCAGTCAACATTCTGATAAAAAGCCTGTTTGTGATCTTACTCGCAAACAGGCTTGACTTTTTCGGAGTTCTAATTAAGCTTGCTCCCAAAGCTGACGTACATAATCAGGTAGCCAGCTAGCAATTTCCTGAATTCGTTCTTCGGAAAGCTCGTCTTTGGTGGCAGAAAACACTGCTTTAACTGCTTGCTCTCGCTCGACCGATCGCGGCATTCCACTTTCATTAGCAACTCGGAACAGGAAGCGATCGGAATCGATATTGAAGATACCTGGGCCTTTCCAGGGTGGACGAACCCGGCTCAAAAATCCCACAATGGGATTGGTGTCTTTCCAGAGATCGGATACTTCAAACTGGAGTGCTTTCTCATCAGTAGGCACTGCCTCTGTATGTAGTTCTGCCTCGACGCGATCGCTGGCTTCTGTAGTCATCACGTCGCGCATGACGCGAAATACAACTTCGGTAAAATCTCTTGCATCATAGGGATCTGCAAATCCGGCTTTCACCTGGACTTTTTCTAGGAACGAGCGATGTTCGTCGGCGATCGCAGTTCGATTATCTTCAATCTCCGTTGGGTCAACTTCTGGAATGTTTGTTCTAAAACTTTGATCGGGCATTGTTTTTTGTTGTGGTTCTTAATTTTGAGTCTTTCTGCTTGCTCTATGTAAGGTCGCACAAATCAAAAACGCTTGGGATCTTCCAGAAGTTTGAGATGGCATCTATTCAAAAGTTAGATCAAAAGTTAGAAATTCATCCGGTCTGCTGATAACAGCAAAGTCGTACTTGAGGTAAGCAATTTCCCTTTATTGAGCAGAGCAAGAGCAACACTTTGGTGTTTCTGCCTATCGTAGTCATCGCCCATTAGTATTAAAAAACAGTCAGAATAGATGAATTGGTATAAATTCTGTCGAAACAAAGATGCTAGAAATAACAAACATCGAAATTCACACTTCCTATATCAAAGTTCCTAACAATGGCTTAGAAATCGATGCTTACTTAGCTCAACCAGCACAAAATGGAACCTTTGGCGCAGTTCTAGTTTTTCCAGAAATTTTTGGAATCAATAGTAATATTCGAGATATCACCGAACTAATCGCTAAACAAGGTTATGTAGCGATCGCTCCAGCGATGTATCAACGTATTGCTCCTGGTTTTGAGGCTGACTTTAGTCCTGAAGATATTGGCTATAGTCCAGAAGCCTATCGGCTGGGCTTGGAATATTATCAACAAGTAAAATATCAAGAGATATTCAGCGATATTCAAGCTACCATTACTTATCTCAAAACTTTACCCAATGTCAAAGATGATGCCCTCGGTGTGATTGGTTTCTGTTTTGGCGGTCATGTTGCTTATATGGCTGCAACTTTACCGGATATCAAAGCCACAGCTTCGTTTTATGGTGGCGGGATTACCACTGCTAGTTATGGTGAAGACACTCCAACCATTAATCGCACCTCAGAAATTAAAGGTACTATCTATGCATTTTTTGGTACAAGAGATGCATTAGTTTCCCAGGAAGAAAACGAGCAAATTGAAGCAGAATTAAAGAAACATCAAATCAATCATCGTGTATTTCGATACGACGCAGGACACGGTTTCTTCGCCGGATTCTTTAAAGACCAATACCCATTTTTAGCCCAGCACCCAAGTTATAACCCAGAAGCGGCTCCTGATGCTTGGCAACATGTTTTAGAACTGTTTCAAAATTACCTGTAATAAGCTGTTAAACACCTAATTTACACATTTAGACAGCAGGGGAGCAGAGGGGCAGAGGAGCAGGGGAGAAGGATTGACGCTTTTTCTCCAAAATCAACAATATGCAAGTTAAATGCGTATTAGCTTATCATGTCCGCTAAATTACTTGTGATATGTCATTGCGAACGCAACGAAGTGAAGTGAAGCAATCACAAGGATTCGGGGATTGCTTCACTTCGTTCGCAATGACAATTGTTCAACCGGACATGATATAAAACTCGATTGCGTCAATCTTTGACCAATACATTCACCCCTATTTTCATTGTCCGCCTTGATGAGCAAACAGGTAATGTGTTTATTTTGGCAGGAGATAACATAGAAATAGAAATCTATCTCAATGGTCTTTGGAGGTTTTTGTGATGAAGCTTGACTTTAATAGCATGACCAAAACTGAGTTAAGAGCTTTCGTCATTGCTCACCCCGATAACAAAGCAGCGTTTCGTGCCTTTGTTGACCGCTTTACTTCTGAAGCATCTCCAGAAACTTTTGACATCCCAAAATCGAATGCAGAGATTGAGGAAGTTGAAATCTTGATTAGACAAAAGTTAGAACAATTAAACATAAGCTAGGGCTAGAGGTAGACTCAGTTACTGGAATTGCGAAGGTTAATTAACGGCTGAACTTCACCGCTGCTAAAGTAGATTTAATTGATAAACAATAAATGAATACAGTCATTACACCAGAGAGAATTGAGCTTTCGCCAGGCACAGTTGTACGGATGCTGGGTTCTTGGCATGACTATCAACTACTAAGTCATCAACTAGGCGATCGCGCAATTCCTCGTCTCAAATATCGCTCAGGAGTACTTCTGTTGATGGCACCGCTACCAGAACATGGGAAAAAGGCAAGTCTACTGGGATTGGTAGTGACAACTGTGCTTGAACACTTAAATCGGGTATATGACTCCTTTACACCCATTACTATGAGCTTACCAGAGGTTAGCGGTATTGAACCTGACTATTGCTTTTACATTGACAATTGGCAACAAGTTCAAGGCAAGGATCGTATCGACTGGCAAAATGACCCTCCACCTGATTTAGTCATTGAAGTGGATGTGACTAGTTATACTGATATTAATGATTACTTACCTTATCGAGTCCCAGAAGTTTGGCTGCTAAAGAACAATCAGTTATTGGTTTATATATTGCAAGGTTCTACTTATGTGCTTGGAGAAAGCAGTTACTTTCCTAATATCTCAGAAATTGTGCAGCAATGTCTCCTAATTGCAAGCCAACAAACAACTAGTGAGGCGATTAGGTGGCTAAGGAATTTTTTAGCCAGCAACAGATAAGTAGGTAGGCATAATTAAAATAATTCAATTATGAATGATTAACTACGAATTACGTAGCTTGCTTTTCGCCAAAGGTGAGTATTACAAATTCCAAATTCGTTAAACCACTCCATGAACCTTTAGCTGGAGAGGAATCTGAATGATAAACTCGGTTCCTTTTCCAGGAGTTGAAAAGCACTCTAGTTTACCGCCATGTTTTTCTGTGACGATTTGGTAGCTGATGGACATACCCATTCCGGTTCCTTTACCAATGGGTTTGGTGGTGAAAAAGGGATCGAATATTCGCTGCTGAAATTCTTGAGAAATACCAACTCCGTTATCAGCGATCGCCACTTCCAACCACGTTGAATTAACTACCGATGTGCAAATCTTAATTCTACTAGGATTGTTCTCAATACCCTGATAGGCAAGCTTAGTATTATTTTCTTCTAACGCATCAATCGCATTTACTAAAATATTCATAAACACCTGATTGAGTTGTCCGGCATAGCATTCTACTAGGGGTACAGTGCCGTAGTCTTTAATCACCTCAATTTCAGGTTGTTCTGGTTTAGCTTTGAGGCGGTGCTGTAAAATCATCAAAGTACTGTCAATGCCTTCATGAATATCGACGCGTTTAAATTCCGCTTCATCAATGCGAGAGAAATTCCGCAGCGACAGTACAATTTGGCGAATGCGATCGGTGCCTACTCTCATAGAAGACAACATTTTTGGCAAGTCTGACTGCAAAAACTCTAGATCGATGTCTTCAGCAACGGTTTGAATTTCAGCAGCAGGGTAGGGATTATATTGCTGATACAACTGCATAAGTGCTAATAAATCCTGGGTATATTCCTGCACATGGGCGAGGTTGCCATGAATAAAGTTAACTGGATTATTAATTTCGTGTGCGATTCCAGCAACTAGTTGTCCCAAACTAGACATTTTTTCACTTTGAATAACTTGAGATTGAGTGCGCCGCAATTCCTCTAATGTATTTTTAAGTTCAGTGGTACGTTCTTCTACCCGTTCTTCTAGTTCTTCCTTGCTTTTCTCTAAAGCCGTAAACGATTCATGCAGTTGTCCTGCCATGTGGTTGAAAGAGTTAGATAGGGTATTAAGTTCTCGAATACCGCTAATTTCTACTCTCTGATTTAAATTGCCGGCTGCCATTGCCTCACTTGCCCAATTCAGGCGGAGAATCGGGCGTACAATCCAATGAGAGGTGAACACACCCATTATTGAAGCAACGACCAATGCGCTCAAACAAAGTGCGATCGTGGTGCGCGTGTTGGCGTTAATTTGGGTCATGAATGTGTTTTCTGGCACACTCACCACCATTAGCCAATTCAAACCATATTTGTCACGCCAAGGTACAACATTGACAAAATTCCGTTTTCCTTCCACCTCAAGTTGAAAATCTGTATCTTGGGTAATAGAGTCAAACCCGGAAATTTGGAGGTGTTTGGCAATGTTCTGGATTATTGGGTCAGAACTGCCGATCGCCTGCAATCGCCGGATCTCTTGATTAACCACGACAAAAGGCTTCTCTGTACCAGAACTGGCAATTAATGTGCCATCTCGTTCCAAAAGGAACACCCGCCCAGACTGACTAATATTCAAACTGCGTAAAAAATCGCTGAGTTTCAACAGGTGAATATCAGAGCCAATCATTCCTAGTAAGTGATTTTGCGAATCATAGATCGGACGACTGGAAGAAGCAGCAATGTAGGGGCCGGTGGGATAATTTCCAGTTAAAATCTTTGCCCAAATAGGTTTACCTGCGGCGATGGGTTGAGTATACCAAGGTTCACTAGAATTTTGCCAATTCCAGCGAGCATTCACCTGAGTTCGATTACCTTGATTATCGGTAGCGTAGGTGTAGACATTATTTGGAGGCTTGGCAGTCCAATCATCAATAGTGATCGTCTTGCTATTATAACGAGCGGCTCCCAGCCCCTCACCCGTTGTTAGTCCAATACCAATATAAGTCAGGTCATAAGCCTGCATCTGATCCCAGAAATACTTACCAAGGGTTTTGCGATCGCGCACATCCAATAGTCCCCTGTGAATAGCATCTGCATTGATCTGATTAAGGGTTTGCGGAATGGAAAGATAAGACTTCAGGTGTTCATCCACTACATCGCTGGTGCGATCTATCAACTGTTCGGCTAGGTCGTTAACTGCTTTTTGTCCATTTTTAAAGGACAAATAACCCACTAAGCTGACCGCTGCAAAAATTTGGATCAGGAAGGGAACAATAAGAACAATCTGTAATGGGAACGCCTTAGCTTTGCTGAGATAGTGAGTCTTCATTACTGGAAGCTGAAAGTTGTGCTAGTTTGATTTGCTTCTATAGTTCCCAAGATGTTCGCATACTCACGTTTGTTTAAATTTTTTTGTCAAGTCAAAGGTGGCTTTAGGGTGGAATGGTACTTTCTTAAGCAAAAATTGCTGCCCAGATCCCCAACTTCTACCCTCCGGGTGTTTGTAAGAAGTCGGGGATCTAAATCCAGCGATTTAGTAAGTGACATATAGATTTAGGCTGCGTTGCGGGGGTTATTTCTCCTATATTCGCCTTGCTTAAGAGCAGGGAAATCAGGTATTGCCCGCCCAACTGACTGAATCCCTGTTGTCGCAACTGGCGCGACACAAAAAAATCAGAGTTTGAGATGTTCTAGATATTAGCAATAGCATCAGCACAAAATTTGGTTTTTTAATGTATTTTCATGAGTTCAACTTTTAAATTTGGAGTAATTTATGCAGCAATTTCAAGTAACATCAGATAGTTTGAATATACGTTCAGCATCGATTGTTAACGAAGCGAATCAATTAGCATCTCTTCCAAAAGGATATATTGTATCTAAAATTAAAAACTCGGATAATGACAAGTGGTGGAAGGTTGCAACCATTCTTGAAGGAAAAACTTTAGAAGGTTTTGTAGCTCAAAAATTTCTTAGTCCAGTCACAAAATTTGCGATCGAGACTGTTCTTAAAATTGGTGAAATTCCTATTCTCCAGGCAAATGGAGAATCTGCATTTTTCTATAAGGCAGGTATGAGCATTAATGCTGATGGTGCGCCTAATGCTTATCACCCCGCAGATAAAGGGATTGATTTTTTGGCAAATGCTGGGTATTCAGATAACTGGTGGGCACTAGCTGTAGATAAAAACGGCAATCCATTTATTCAAGGCAGTACCGATCCATATCCTGGATACTATATTTCTACGACTGCATTATTTGACTCTGGATTTGTTAAACAAGATCCACGTCGCTATGTTGATTCAACAAAGATTCCGTATATTGTTCTTCCGGGAAATGGTGATTTTAGAAAGGCTACAGGCGTTAAATTAGGAGATTTTGCAGTTGTTTACAATACTAATAATGAAAAACTCGCTTTTGCAATTTATGCTGATGTTGGGCCTAAAAACCAGATTGGAGAGGGTTCAATAGCTTTGTCTCAGGCTGTTGGAAACGATCCATTAGTACAATCAAGAGTCAGGCGAGGAATTCCCAAGGATATCGTTTATATTGTTTTTCCAGGTTCTGGGAATGGACAGCCAAGAACAATTTCAGAGATAGAAGCTGAAACTAAACGGTTTTTTGAAATATGGGGTGGCGTAGAACGGATCAAGTCTCTATAAAAGTGTACCTTGCGTAAATTTAGTGCGATCGCCTAAGCAATCATTCATCTGGCAAAGGCGATCGCACTATTACTAGATATACACAAGAGGATTGCAGAACCGTTAACAGTGAGAGCGATCGCAATTATTTGGGTTTGATAAAATTTTGAGTACTAGAGCACATCTTCAGGCTAAACGCATCTAAAGTATAAGAATCCTTTAATGGCAAAGGTTTGGGCATTTTATAATTTTGCCTATTTTTTCATCAAGATCCTTGAAAGGGTCTAGCAAAAAAGCAAACTACTTTGTGATCGCTCTTAAACCAATCCTGTTGACTTCCTAGTTCACTAGGGTTGAAACCCTTATTTTTACGTTTGTTTTCTAAAGTTTGTGGCTTACTGAATCTGCCTGTTTTTCTAAAGTTTGTGGTTTACTGAATCTGCCTGTTTGTTTCCGAAAAAAACCAAAATGAATGTGTAGTTACTCTGGTTTAGTTCCTTGAGAAACCTACAAACATACTATATGACAGAGCCAAAACACCAGGAGCCAAATACTCCTAAAGAAAATTCTGTTGCTTCCTCTTCTGCCAATGAACAGACTAGCAGTGAATCAAAAGCATTGTGGAAAGTGCCTTTTACTTATATTGCCTCTTTGCCTAATGACGAACGGATTCGCCTTGTCACTGCAATTACGATAGCTTCTCTTGTTTTACTGGGTGGTATGGTAGTGACGCTCGTTATTCTTGTACAGTTTTTCGATATTAAAATAGATAAAAACGGGTTGATTCTCAATCCTAAACAACGTGTAGTGCAACCAATAGTTACGTCAACTAATCCACCTAAAGTGGAACCAACAGCCACACCAACTACTAAAGAGCTTACTCCAGAGGTTCTTCGTGAGTTTCAAAAAGAAGCTCTTGGGAAGGATACTTATCGCCGAAACTGGATTGGTCCAGATGGTGAGGAGATTTCAAGTAACGATCTCGATCCGTGCCTTCTTGTCCTAAATGATTCAGGGCAGCCAAGATGGGGACAGTTACTAGCACAAGTGATGGAAAAACCGGGATCAGCCAGGACTGATCCATTTAAAATTTTACGTGATAACAATTTGACACCAAGAGAGCTGAAGTTTGTTTATGAGCGTACCCAGACAACTTTAGAAGTTCCTCGTAATGGATACCTGACATTTATCATTAACGAAGCGGTCTTTACAGATTCATCAAACTACACTCAAGAATCCTTACCGCAAAAGAAAGAATGTATACGTGGTTATGAAGCTTTACTTGCTGCTTCTAAAAGTTTGAAGAACCAAGGCCAGAATGATTACGTAATACATCCAGGATCGATACCACTTATCTGGTATTCCGACAACATAGGAAGTTTTCAGGTCATTGTAAAAAATGAAAAAAAACAATTTATTGCTCGTGTGATGGTAGATTCAACAGCTGGGTTCCAGAATTCAGGCATTTACCTAAAAAAGGGTGACAAAGTAATCTTAGAAGCTGATGGTCGTGTTCATCTTGCGTTGAGACAAGTTCATACTTTTGCAGGATCGGTTAGAGCAATCATTGAACACGAAAAAGCAAAATAGTAATAATAATGGCACTGATTAATGTGGAGAGTTGCGCAAGTAACTTTTCCTAACTTGTCGCTGTTGGTTTCTTTCCATTTTTGCTCTCCCCACTAGCAACGAATGACGTTTATGCATATTTTTGCACTGCAATAGCTAGCTTTGATCATTGTGATGGTAGTGCGATCGCAGCCCTCTAGTAAAGTGCGCTGCGCTGTGGACAACACACTTGCCAGCCCTTATTGATTTTAAAGGATTAGATACCAGCTTTCTTAAAGAAAAACTTATTTCATTTGCGATCGCCGGAGAATCAACAAATTATGTTACGCTGTCAGGGTTATTTGCCAGATGATGAATAGACCTAAATTCCGAAAATTAAAACCACGTAATGCAACTTTCTCTTTTTACTGATTCCATACATCCGGCTATTGCACCAACGAATCTTACCAGCTCACGTCATCCTATTCATAGGTGGGTAAATTTCATAGCTGGATATTCACCTGAATTTGTCTCAGCATGTATTCAAAAAGCTGGTTTATCTTCGGGAGATACAATTTTAGATCCTTTCGGTGGTTTAGGAACTACACCAGTACAGAGTTTACTTGATGGTTTCAGTTGCATTGCTTGTGAAGCTAATCCTTACTTTGCTGACCTTGCAACAGCAAAATGTCAAGCTGCACTTGGTGCTATTAACCCTGATGAAGTTTTCTCTATTTTACATCAACTTGCTCCTTATAAAGGAGAATTAACAGATATCTATTCAGTTGATGCTTTAACATTTCTAAAAAAACTAATTCCAGAAACCGAACTTAAAATTCTTGTGAATGCAAGATTAAAAGAATCAGAAATTACTCCAGATAATAAGCTTTTTTATAAATTTGTAGTCTCTATCATTCTTGAACTAACTAGTAAATCTCAAACTGATGGTATTTACAAAGCACCTACAACCAAGAAAAAATCAAACTCATTCCAAGATGCTTTGCTGCGTATTGAGTCCCAAATACTTACAGACTTCAGTTTAATCATCAAAAAAAAAGATATAAACTATGAGATTATTAAAGGCTCTGCTCATAATTTATGTCAAAAAACTTCTGGCTCTTCAGTTACTTTTATGGAGCCGAATAATAAATAAAATCTAATCAGAGTCTGTGTTCCTTGATGTGACTGGATTTTAAATTTTTGAGCCTTTCTACAAAACTGCTATTTTAATGCCTTACCATAAAACCAACGCAAGAGCCAAACTTCTTCTATAGCATCTATATGTATTACTTCTCCACCATATCTTAATAATTTTGATTATGCAGAAATGAGCCGAATGGAGTTGTATTTTTGGGGATACGCTTCATCTTGGCGAGAAATTACAAATAAGGTCAGAAGTGTATTGATACCAAACACAACAACTATTCCCATAGAAATCAAAAGAAATCATCAACTTTATGCAAAACAATTAAGCAGTGAGTTTATAGAATCTGTCAGACCAGTTATTAATGAACTAAAAATTCGGAAAAATCAGAAAGCAGGGAAAAAAGAGTATTATTCTCTTGTTTTTCCGTACTTTGCCGAGATTAAAAAAGTATTTATTGAATGTTTTAGATTACTAAAATCCATGAAATTCATGTGATCGTTGGTGATGCTTACCTTTATGGAATACATATTCCCACAGGACAACTTACTCTGTCATTGCTTCAAGAAATAGGTTTTGAAAAAACAGAAATAAAGCTGTTGAGAAATAGAGGAAGTCGTTGGATTCAGTCAAAACGTGAAGGTGCAGGTACACCAATAGGAGAGTATTGGATCTATGGAAGAAGACCTTGATTTTTCTCAAAATAGCGAGATTGAAACTACAGAATCTACTACTCTTTACAAGATAGCATCTGATGCTATGGAAGACTATATTGAAGTTTATCTCGGTCTTAGCAAACAGTCTAATGGGTTTTCAAATATTCAAAATCTTGATTTGACTTCTCGTAACAGTCGTGTAATTGTTATACATGGGCTTTCATTGGAGTTAGATCCAGAAACTTCAACCTCAGAAGAAATTAAACGTGAGGCTGAACGGATTTTAGCAGTAAATTTTGATATAGAATCAGCAATTACAGCAGGAGTTTATTCTGATGCCGATCGTGGGTATGTATTAACCAATGATGACGAGCGTGAAAACAATGTACTCGACTGTTTAATACTTATCGGTTATAAACGATAAGTTATGTGCATTATTATATGAATAAAAATCCATATAATGCATTGTGCTATGCGAGAACGTACCGTACTGTATTAAATGAATAACTATCTAAATAACAGGGGCAATAAAGTTAAAATTTATGGCAGAAGAACTTACTCCTATTATCATGCTTTCAGAACAGCAACCTGCACGACCAGTGAGAACACTTGAAGCTTTGCTCAGACTTTATGCAGAGGGACATCGTAATTTTTCTGGTTCTGATTTACGTGGGATGACCGTCAATATCATTGATAAAGAGATTAAATATCTTGATTTACGTGAAATTATTCTCAATGGTTCTAATCTTACAGCTACTATACTTGCTCGATCGGTAGAGATTAAAGTCGATTTAACTGGATCTGATCTTAGTAATTGTAATCTACAAGGAGCAAATCTATCTACATCTAGGCTCGATCAATGTAACTTTAGCAATTCAGATTTAAGAGGAGCAAATTTAAGTCCCTCCTCTTGTCGAGGTTCAGATTTTATACAAGCGAAACTTCAAAATATATCTTTTGGCAGTTATGCTGATTTCACAGCATCAAACTTTACTAAAGCTAATTTTCGTTCATCTCATGTAGCTGGTAAATTTTCGCAAGCTATTTTTTGTGGAAGCAATTTTCATAAAGCTACGCTTCACCATTTTGATTCACCGCAAGCAGATTTTTCGGATGCTGACTTACGAGATATAGTATTATCTACTTGTCTGAATATTCGATATTCCTATTACAATCATAAAACTAAATTTAGTAAAAATTTTGATCCAATTTCAATGGGAATGGAACTTATTGAAGATGAAAGTGATTCAGAGGATTGAAGAGTGTGCTGAGGAAAACTGAACAAGGTTGGATATTTGCACAAGAATATCTGCTAGAAGATTTTATTTGGGATTGCCTAGAAAGTACTTTAGATTTGATTCCTCTTAAACGCCAATTGAACATTAAGGGAGAGTATTGTGATATTCTTGCTAAAACAAAAAACAATCAACTGGCTGTATTAGAACTCAAAAATTGCGAGGATCGCTACATTATCCATCAACTCACTCGCTACTATCACAGTCTCAGCTTAGAGCAACCTTTGAAAGAATTGATAGATTATAGCCAGCCCATTCGTTTAATTGCAATTGCTCCCGATTTTCATAAACATAATTTTATTGACCGTCGCTACAATTTGTTGCAATTTGAATTTATCCGATTTTCAATTATCAGTCATACCAATAATTTTTATTTGCATTTATATCTCGAAGGACGTAAAGAGTTTATTGTGCCAAAAGCAATTCCTTTTCTTGAGATTCAAGAGACTCAAGAATTATTGATGTCCGTAAATCAGATTGATTCACCACCAAGAATGTTAGTAAATTTCTTGGATAAACTTGCTCCTGTAACCAAAACAGAGGTTTTGAGGCTGAGAGAAAAAATGCTATCTTACGATCAACGTATCAAAGAAATTAAGGAAGTCAAGAGTATATTTTATGGGCGTGGTAGAACAAAGCCTTGCTGTCAATTAAAGTTTATTGCGTCTACCAAGCTTGAGCAACTTAATCATTTACAATGTTACCTATGGCTACCAATCCCCAAAAGCAGCCTACGCTTCAATAAAAAAGCAGGTATAGGTAGAATGTATCTAAACTGCGACCCAGACTTTCGGACTGTAAAAACAATTACCTACTGGGCAGAAACAAATCGTTATGCAAGTGCGCTACCGATGCCTATTGAACTATATTTAGATGAAGTTAGCTTAGATAAAACAAATCAAAACATTGATAGATTATTTGACTTAGCAGTGAAACTTAATTTAGAAAGGAATTGAATTGTAATAGAGTATTAATAATGCTAAAAAGGTAATTGTAAGACTACTGCTGAGAAACCATGCAACTCGAAGCAATAGAGATTGACGTAGCGATCGCAGCCCAGTTTGTTCAATTGGTGCTGAACTGCATTAACCAAGAGTATCCGCACAACAATATTTTTTGGTTTGAAAGCGATGAGGACATTAAGCCGCCACGCGAATTAATGCCAGCATTTTATGGTTGTTTGGATTGGCATTCTGCCGTACATGGGCATTGGTTACTTGCAAGGCTAGCTCGTTATTTTCCTGATGCTGAATTTCAGCCGACAGCAAGGGAAGCACTAACCCAAACCCTGACTCCAGAAAAAATTCAAGGAGAAATTAACCATTTTAATCGATGTCCCTTCTTTGAGTGTCCTTATGGATTTTCATGGCTGTTGCAACTGGCGACGGAATTGCGTGAATGGAATGATTCTCAAGGGAAAGAATGGCTAGCGGCGTTAGAACCCCTAGAAACCTTAGTTGCCAACAACTTTTATCGCTGGCTTGAAAAACTCGAACTTCCCAATCGCACTGGAGCACACTTTCAGACGGCGTTTCCACTTGGTTTAGCACTCGATTGGGCGCAAAGTAAGAAGAATAAAGACTTTGCCGATCTGATTGAAGACAAAGCCCAAAAATTTTATCAGAGCGATCGCAACTATCCATTGCATTTTGAACCATTGGGTTATGATTTTGTCTCTCCCTGTCTTGCAGAAGCAGATTTAATGCGACGCATTCTTTCACCAACAGATTTTGCAAATTGGCTTACCGATTTTCTTCCACATTTACTCACAGAAGACGGAGTAAACTGGTTGCAACCTGTACAAATAACTAAACCCAACGACTATTTACAATCTCATTTTCGGGGTTTAAATCTCAGTCGAGCTTGGATGCTTGAGGGAATAATCTCTCGATTACCCGATAACGATTCTCGACTCAATACCCTGCGTTCTGTTACTGCTTTACATCGCCAATGCGGGTTGGTAGATGTTGCAAGTGACCATTATTCTAGTAGTCATTGGTTGGGAACGTTTGTAGTTTATCTTATAACCGCACGTGGATTAAATAGATATAGAAATCTTACCTAGACTGGATTAAATAATTGATTATACCTAAAATTATTAAATGAGCCGGGTAAAAGACATAGAACCATCTAGCTCGTGAACCAGAGTCAAGTTTAGAAATAAACTTGCTCGCAAGCATCTCAAAGTAAGTCGCCAACGTAAAGACTTTGCTGTTAAAACGGCAAGGTGCGTAGTGAGGTCTAACGACCTTGTGGCGTATGAAGATTTGATGGTGCGGAATATGGTCAAGAATCATCGATTGGCCAAATCGATTAGTGACGTTTCGTGGTCGCTGTTTCGTGAATGGGTTGAGTATTTTGGTAAGGTGTTTGGTGTTGTCACGGTTGCAGTTCCACCACACTACACTTCGCAAAATTGCTCTAATTGTGGCGAGGTTGTGAAAAAATCTCTTAGCACTAGAACTCATTCTTGTCCTAATTGTGGACATACCCAAGATCGTGACTGGAACGTAGCGAGGAACATATTAGAAAAAGCATTAAGTACGGCGGGTCACGTCGGAACTAACGCCTCTGGAGACATCGACAAGAGCGTGGGTGGGGAAACTCCTCCAAGTAAGTCGGGTCGTGGAAAGAGGAAACCTAAAGAGCAATCTTTGGAATCCCCCACTATATTCGGTACTCCGAATTAGTGGTGGGAGGATGTCAATAAGCGCAACATCACAAGTCCAAGAAGAAGCGTGAACAGAATATTAAGTGATAAACTCTGAAAAACAATACTATAGATTGGCTGAGATATTATTGCTGTAATTAATAGTCTTCTCCCATAGCGGTGTACATTATGGGTATGTTTTTCGCCTTTAGCCAGAAGCCATGCAAAGAGGGGAAAGCTCAATCGCCCTAATAAGTGCAAGATTACCAACTCTGGCATTAGCAAATAGCACAGATGATCCATAACCATGAATACTGCTGCTAAGATTTTAATGCTAAAAGCTGAAACTTTAATCACAACGTTACAGTTACCTTGGATTCCTTGATAGAGTTATTCAAAATCCTAGCAATTTGATAATATTAACAAAAAGGGCAATGTTTACGATGGGCTGTGACGACGCTCCTGCGTCGCTCTAAGCATACTCCTACGGAGAAGCAAGCTACGCGTAGCGTCTTGTAAAGAAGCTATGCCAAAGGCTTTACGCTACGCTATCGGTGACGCCCTATTCAACAGAAAATGCAGAAACACTATGGCAAAGCGTAAAAAAAGCAATCTTCAGTGGATAAAAGAAACACTTGAACTAAAACCCGATCATCGCTGGGAATCTCCATCAGGTTACAAAATTTTTGTCGCAGATAGAGGCGCTGTTCGTTTCAATGTTCCTCAGAATTGGGTTTTTGAGCCACAAGAGAAATCCTTCAAGTTCATGGATAAAAAACCGCCCAACGATGATTGCTGTCTAGAAGTATCTTTTAATCGCCTGCCACCCAATGACTGGAGCCAGTTCCCGCTAAAATCCACCTTGAAGAAAGTCTTGGAAGACGACAGTCGCAACGTCATTGAGAGGGGAGAAATTATTACCGTCAAGCGTCAAACTGCCAGAATTGTCTGGACAGAGATGAAGTTCATTGACACTCAAGAAGAACCACGGGAAGCCTTTTCGCGGACTTGCATTGGTTTGGGGTCGAATGTTCAATGCTTAATTACATTCGATTATTGGGTAGATCAAGCAGAACAATTAATACCCGTTTGGGATGAAGCTATGCGTAGTCTCACATTAGGGTTGTATATTCGTGACCCCATGACTGGTTTAGCTTTTCCAGACTGAAGCCCAAGAATAATTGCTCAAACTTCCTTGGCAATTATCAATGAAAACACTATGCTTTTTTGGGGCGGACTGTCAAGATAAGCTAATACGCATTTAACTTGCATATTGTTGATTTTGGAGAAAAAGCGTCAATCCTTCTCCCCTGCTCCTCTGCCCCTCTGCTCCCCTGCTGTCTAAATGTGTAAATTAAGTGTTTAACAGCTTAATATGACAGCCTTGAAGAATATCCACTACTGCCAGTATAAATTAAGCCGGATTGTACGACCTCCTCCACTAAGGTTGTCACCATCTGGACTTTGATATATACCTAAATAGAAACTACCCAAATTTTTTTAATCCTAACAATGGGCATCTCTGCATTGGTGATTTGCGCCTTAAAGTTCCTCACGTGCTAAAATTGCTGGCAACTTACTGCCATACTTCCAGAAGAATGGCTGCCGCGATGCTCCGCACTAGGCTAGTGGTTATACCCATTCCCGAATCCCTTTATGCTAAATTTGGAGCGGGATAGTAACAAAGTTACAAAGCTATGGTTTAGGTTCCATAAGCCTAACTGGTGCGTCAAGCTTTTGCATAAGCGTATACCGCCGAGTACTTTTAAACTATACCATCGTTTGATTAGCTCAGTTGGCAGAGCGATCGACTCATAATCGATGCGTCACAGGTTCAACTCCTGTATCAAACCCCAGGAAGTTAGCTCACTGGTAGAGCAATCGACTCATAATCGATGTGTTGTAGGTTCGATTCCTATACTTTCACCCAACCCTGTCCGGGTTAAAAGACAATACCCTTCCAAGGTAGCCAATATGGTACGGATCTTAACAGATTCGAGACCCCTCATTTTCTCAACTCTGCGGTGCAAGTGTTCTGCTGTCGGTCATTACTCATAAGAGTAATGTTCGATAGCCACAGTCAAGGAGTAAGCGCAACTGCATCTCTCCCTAACTTGAGTATGTCCCTTTGTTTTCTACATCTAGTTTTCCTTTAGGATTCTAGATTGGTAAATTGAACGGTATATCTGAGCGCGGTTCTTTTTTCTAGATTACCATTGAGTAGTCGAAGAAAAGTAACAGCAATCTTAGTCCAGCTTTGGAGAAGCTTTTGCCCACACCTAAACTGTAAACACTTGTACTAGCAGAGTAAAAAAATCTTTTGTATTATGTACAGTAAAAATATAACTACTACCCCATTAGCGACTGAAAGTAATCTAGAAAAGTTGCAAACTGAAAATTTAGCACTTTTGCGATCGCATGGTTTAGCTGAATATAATACTGCCGAAGAAATCGCCTTGGCGATGGGGATAAGCCTAGAAAAACTGCGCTTTTTAACAACTAGTACATCCCTAAATAGACATTACCTCCCTTTCAAAATCTCAAAAAAGACAGGTGGAGAAAGAATTATTTCTGCACCTAAGCCGGAACTTAAAGCTGCTCAAAGGTGGATTCTAGAGAATATTTTAGAGAAATTAGAAATTCACAATGCAGCGCAGCGCAACTGTATCTCTCCCTAACTTGAGTATGTTCCTTCCTTTTCCTACATCCGGTTTTCCTTTGGGGATTCTGGAGTGGCAAAGCGAACGGCATATTTGAGCGCAGTTCTCTTTTTTTAGATTGCCATTGAGCAGTTTGAAAAAAGTAGCAGCAATCTTAATCCAGTTTTGGAGAAGCTTTTGCCCGCACCGAAACTGTAAAAACCTGCACTGGCAGAGTAAATAATTTTTTTGTAGTATATAGTAGTACGAAAGGCTAAAATTAATCCTTTAGCTTTTGTTTACAGGGTTGTAAAGCCCAAAGAACCTCAAAATAAATTCTGTCTACTCCAGTAGTTAAGCTGTGAGACACAGGTGGTATTTGAGTTCAAGCAAGGTTATAAATGTGTAGATCAAATCTTCTTAGCTAGTTGCGATGGCTACGCCCGCCGCAGGCATCGCCTAGCTAACTTAAGCTATCACACAAATTATTTATGCAAATTACTATGTGGCAAACGTTTTATATTAAACCTAACGAAATCGGCATCTTATATCACCGCAGTGACTTTAAGAAAATTTTGCAACCCGGTACACATACATATTTAGGTCGGCATTGGCAAGTAAAAATTTATGACCTCAATCAGCCACTAGCTCAGATTGAAAACCTAGAACTGTTGTTGCGAAATCACCAAGCCGAACTACAAGAACACTTATTGATTATCAGAACTGCATTCAATCAAGTTGCGTTAGTCCGCTACGGTCAGAATTGGGTAAGCGTTGCACCAAATAAATTGATTGCTTTTTGGCGTGGTTTTATTGAAGTAGAGTCTTATATATTCAACTTGGAAGAAAGCTGGGAATTGCCTAGTTCCTTTGTACAGCAATTGCGCTCAGTTGCGTTGAATGGAGTAAAGAAGTTCCAAATTTCAGAGTCTGAGATTGGTTTACTATATCTGCAAAACAATTTTGTGCGACCTCTAGAACCAGGAGAGTATGCTTTTTGGTCGGTAGATAGAGATGTTACCGTCCGAACTCTCAGCCGGATTATCCCTAACCCAGATTTTCCTCTGGAAGATGTACTCATTGAAAAACATCCCGACTTTATTGCTGCTTACTGTGAAACCGTGCAATTACTGGCTTCACAAGTTGCAATTGTGCGATACCGAGGAAAAGTGATTTCTATTTTGCCGCCCACCAGCCGCAAGTTATTTTGGCAGGGTGTTGCAGTGGAAATTCTCGATATTAGCGCTGATGCTCAGTTACAGCCTAACTTAGTGGCTGAGTTGGTTGAGGGTTCAGCAGAAGTGAAATTGCTCAGTCGCAACTGTTTGCATATTTGCCAAGTTCCTGCACAACACGTTGGACTAGTATACATTAATCAAGAGTTTCAAGGACAGCGATCGCCAGGGGTACACGCTTGGTGGTTATTTGGACGCTCTTTTCAAACCGAAACCATTGACCTGAGATTGCAAAATATGGAAGTATCCGGTCAAGACATCCTCTCTAAAGATAAAGTACCTCTGCGGTTGAATTTGACCGCTGGCTTCCGTATCCAAGACCCATTGAGGGCAAAAAACGGCTTATCAGATATTTCTGGGTTCTTATACAAAGAATTACAGTTTGCTTTGCGCGGTGCAGTCGGCGAACGCAACTTAGATACTTTATTAGAAGATAAAGGTGCAATTGATAGAAGTATCTCTGAATACATTCGCCAGAAAGCCGCAGACTATGGAATTGAAGTAGATTCTGTAGGTGTCAAAGATATTATTTTACCTGGTGAGATTAAGACTATCTTGAGTAAGGTAGTCGAGGCAGAAAAAGCTGCTCAAGCCAACGTAGTTAGACGTAGAGAAGAAACTGCTGCTACCCGCAGTATGCTAAACACTGCCAAAGTGATGGAGGATAACCCCGTTGCATTGCGTCTAAAGGAACTCGAAGTATTAGAGCGGATTGCAGAGAAGATTGATCGGATTCAAGTTAACGGCAGTTTGGATAGTATTTTAACAGACTTGATTCGGATGAATCCGCAATGATTTGGCAAATTAGCCTTCAAAAATTTTCAAGTACTACTTCGGGAGCATTATCACACAGAATCCTTTGACAACTCTACAACAAGGTAAAATAAAAGTAATTCCCTTTTATAACGTCATATACTCAAAGCAGTACAAAACTATGGCGTATAGCGACTTTACTCTAGAAAAAGCTGCGGCCGTTTTGGGAATCACCACCCAAGAAGGAGATTTGTTTCCCAAGCTTGTACCTCTTTCTATTCCTTCGTGGTTAAATGAAACTTTAGGAAAGCGAACCCAATTAGCTCTGATTAGTGAAAAAGCTCGGAGCGAATTTATTATTGTACCGATTTTACTAACCTGTCGGGATCTGAGCCAAGATAGTTTGGCTATTTTCTCAGGACAAAGACTTGATGTTGATCCTGCACAGGGTTTGATTGGGGAATGTGATTTTATTTTAGCAATAGCTCCACCTTTACCACCGTTGCGATCGCCAATTATCACTGTTGTGGAAGCGAAGAAAAATGATGTTGAAGCTGGGTTAGGACAGTGCATCGCGCAAATGGTAGCGGCGGATTTATTCAATCGTTCATCTGGACAAACAGAAATACCTGTGTATGGATGCGTGACAACAGGAGAAGTATGGCAGTTTCTGCAACTTTCGCAAAAAGTGGCTTTGCTTGATAAGCAAAGATATTACTTGGATAACGTAGGAGCGATTTTGGCAATTGTACAGACAATTGTTCAGCAATTCAGTAGTTAATTTGTGTAACACTTTGTTCTCGCAAGTAGATGAATCTATTTTTTCGCAATTGTGAATTTCATAGACAATCCCTCGCAAAGCTTTAGTACAATTCTAGGCAATGCAGAATTGGATTATTAAGTAGCTCTTGAATTACCTCCACCCCAGAACGAAGTAGAGATTCAACTTGTTTTGTTGGTGCATTTTGGCAGCGTAGCCATACAACTTTAGGTG
The DNA here is from genome assembly GCA_964252435.1 of uncultured Nostoc sp. GTDB lineage: Bacteria > Cyanobacteriota > Cyanobacteriia > Cyanobacteriales > Nostocaceae > Nostoc. The sequence continues at coordinate 22,182 of CAXUOL010000002.1, read as the reverse complement.
GAGAACCGTACAAACGGCTTCTTTCTGCAAAGTCTACATCTTGAGTTATGATGCAAAAGTCATTGATTTTAGCAAATTCCCATATTGCAGTATAAGCATAGGAGCGATTGGTTAAGTTTGCATTATCTGCGGGGAATGATAGGGAATGTTACTGCGATGTCTACGACGGGCTATTCGCCGCACTATCTCGTAAATTAGTTTTATTAACGCGCAATCATCGGGATTTGGGCAAAGTAGCCGGACTGTTAATTGAGGATTGGACGGTTTACCTAGTTTATTGTCGAGTGAGCGCGTAGGCATAGCCCGTCGTAGACATCGCAGTTATAAAATCCCTAGATACGCAGTGTTTTTTATGGGGTCAGAGTGATAAGAGTTAAACTTAATAGTAAGATTTAAGGTATTTGCTTGAGGGTATCAGCAATGACGGCAAAAGAGCAACTTCTTCGGGAAATTGAGCAAGCACCAGAGGAACTGATTGAGGCAATTTTGAACCTTTTACAGTCTGTAAAGGCACAATCTAGCAGCTTGCAAAGTTTTAATCAAGATAGTATTCAAGAAGCAGATAGCACTCAAGTAATTGCTTCTCCTGTTGAAGCAAATAACTCCTTACAAAATCTCTTCAACGAGTTTGAGCAATTTGCTCAGAGCATTCCTTCTGAAGAACTTGTTAACTTGCACACAGATAGCGCAGAGCAGCACGACCAGTATCTCTATGGAACTTCTCAAACATCAGCATGAATCCTGTTTTCGTAGACACGTTTTACTGGATAGCGCTTGCTAATCCAAGAGATGCATGGCATGTCCGCACTCAAGACATACACAAATCGCTGATGCAAACAAAACTAATTACAACCGATGAAGTGCTGACTGAGTTTGTGAATTATTTCTCAACTGCTGGTAGATACACCCGAAGCGGAATATTTCAACTAGCACAAAGCATTCTACAAAATGATCGGGTTCAAGTTATTCCCCAAACACGCGAATCCTTTTTAGGTGGTCTAGCTCTGTATTCTCAACGTTTTGATAAAGGCTATAGCTTGACAGATTGCATTTCTATGCACACCATGCGTCAACTGGAGATCATAGAGGTACTGACACACGATAAACACTTCACCCAAGAAGGCTTTGCGATCTTGTTGTCTGATTGAGTATCACAAGTAACCTAAATGTTATTTAACTAGCGATCGCTACAACAGTCTACTTCTTTTACTGCGATCGCACTTTCTCGTAAATTAGTTTTATTAACGCGCAATCATCGGGATTTCAGCAGAGTAGCCGGATTGTTAATTGAGGATTGGACAGTTTAATGCGACACCGAATAGCCCGTCGTAGACATCGCCTAGTTTATTGCCAAGTGAGGGCGTAGGCGTAGCCCATCGTAGACATCGCTAAAACGGTCTACTTATTGTGGACAAGATATGTCTAGTACTTATATATTGATGTTGTCTAAGAAAATACCGTATATATACTATGAATCAAAACTTTGACATCCTGTTAGGATGCAATTTGCGAAGGTATATACACTAAAATTTTTCCACATAATAACTAGTTATCCAAATATGATTTTTAAAAAGACATACATTATAGAGAAAAGCCCAAAAGAATTTGATATTGATACATATAGGGAAGAACGCAATAAAAAGTACAAGATGCTGCTTGATACTACAAGTTCTGAAAAAGAGCTTCAGAAATTCTTTGAAGAAAACCCATCTTTTATTCCGGGAGCTTGGACACCAGGAACAAAATCTGGTCATTATCCACTACATTGTGCATTAATCACACAGCCTAAATTGCAGGGACTGACAACAAGGATTCCTGATTTTATGTGGATAGCAACACACAGTTCTGGCTGGTATCCGACTTTAATTGAGATTGAAAGTCCTTCTAAAAATATTTTCAAAAATAACGGTCAACCTACTTCTAATTTCACACAGGCAAGAAATCAGCTAGAGCAGTGGAAAACTTGGTTTAGTAGCCCATCAAATGTGCAGCAATTTTTAGAGCAGTATCAGATTCCTAATTATATGAGAAATGAGAGGCAGATGAAACTTCATATGCTCCTAATATATGGTAGAAGAAATGAGTTTGAGTTTGATGCAACAAAGTCAAAAGAACGCATGTCATTAATGTCCGATGGCATGGAATTAATGAGTTATGATAGGCTGTCATGTGATAGAGAACTTCATAATGCCATAACAATTAGATTAAATGCTAATGGGAAATATGAAGCATTATCTATTCCTCCAACTTTTCAGCTAGGGCCTCATTTGGCAAATAGGTTATTGAAGATTTTTGGTATAAATGAAGCTTTTGATAAAACAATAGATATAACTGATGAGCGAAGAGAATTTCTAAAAAGAAGATGCCCATACTGGGAGGATTGGGTCCGAAATGGAGAAAAAGGTATAGTGGAATCAAGCGATGCTGAGTAAATCTCGCTAACAAGCATATTGCACCCTTATGCAAAAGTTCTAACTTTATCAGTTTTATAATAGCTTATTGTCGAGTTGTGGCTATGCCATAATTTAGTCTCATAAAATGATAAAAGTATTTTTAATTTACCATAATGAATCCTAGACAACTTGAGCAAGCTCTCGAATTATCAAATATTAGAACATCATTAATTGCTTATCGTGATGCTGCACAGAAAAGTAAGTGGTACATTCGCTTTTTTGTTCCAGGACTTGATGGAAGATATAATCCTGGAGTAGCTGTTGTATCTAGCTCTAAGGTTGATAAATTGATAGATGCCCTTAACAAGGCTTACAAAAAAATGGAGCTTCTGGAGGAGGAAAAATATACAGGAGAATTTTCAGAAGATTTCGTCTTGCGTGGTGAGGTTAGTGATACTTTATCCGTGACAGTCTCTAGTAAAAAGTCATATATTTTATTCTGGAGTTATAAAAAAATAAGGTTACACTTTTTAGTTTCAAGTAAAACTAATACTTTCAGTAGATCCTTTGACTCAAACGATGTCAAGACTGCCATTAACATACTGTCTTCAGCAGAAAATTTAGCAGCCAAACTTATTAAGCAACTCTAGTGGTAAAAGCGATCGCACCATTTAATCTAAAAAATCGTCATTTTAAATAGTCTTTTATTTTACAGTTTTTCTTTGAGCAAAATGCAAGCAAATCCTAAAAACCAGACTCCATAAGAGTTATACTGTCTAAAGCATCAAAACAGATTGTTCCTAAATAACCCTGCAACTTACATTTAGGCTAGAAATAGGCTCTTTTTTCTCCCGCCGCTAAAAAACCTTGCATTATATGATGTTGAGGAGCGATCGCTAGGTTCGGAGTAATCCCAAGAGTGCATTTGACGGAAAGGAAGACCCATCTTTTGGAAGACGTACTTCTCTTTCACACCAGAAGCTACTAGGTCAGGCTTGAGGGCTTTGATAAATTCCTCGAATTCGTAAGCGGTGACGTCGTCATAAACGATGGTGCCGTTTTCGATGTAGTGAGTGGTACGTTTGTAGTCGTCATTATGAGCGAACTCATAACCTGTACCAATCATCTTCATGCCCAAGTCTAGGAAAGCTGGGACAACGTGGCGAGGACGTAGACCACCAACCATGATGGCAACAGTCTTACCATCCAAACGGGGGCGATACTTAGCAATTACCGCATCCATTGTTGGCTGATACTTGGCGATAACTTTCTCAGCGTTTGCTTGGATTGTTTCGTCAAACTTGGAAGCGATTTCCCGTAAAGATTCAGCAATCTTGGTGGGGCCGAAGAAGTTGTATTCCAACCAGGGTATACCATAAGCTTCTTCCATGTGACGGCTGATGTAGTTCATCGACCGGTAACAGTGGATGAGGTTCATCTTCACATTGGGGGTCATCAACATTTCGTTGATGGTGCCATCACCTGACCACTGAGCGACTACGCGCAAGCCGATTTCTTCTAACAGGATGCGGCTAGCCCAAGCATCACCACCGATGTTGTAGTCACCAATGATGGCTACATCATAAGGAGTACCTTCAAACTTGAGTGTACCGTCTTTCTTAGCTTGATCGGATCTGGTGAACACCCAGTCACGAACCATGTCGTTAGCAATGTGGTGTCCCAAAGATTGGGAAACACCCCGGAAGCCTTCGCAACGAACGGGTACAACTGGCTTGCCAATTTCTTTGGATGTCTTGCGAGCAACTGCTTCAATGTCATCCCCAATTAGACCGATGGGACATTCAGATTGAATGGAAACACCACGGTTAAGGGGGAAAAGTACATCAAGTTCTTGGATGAGCTTAACAAGTTTCTTGTCACCACCGAACACGATATCTCTTTCTTGGAAGTCAGAGGTGAAGTGCATGGTACCAAAGGTATCAATACCTGTGGTGCCGATGTAGTAGTTACGACGACCAGACCAAGACCAGTAACCGCAACCTACAGGCCCGTGGCTGATGTGGATCATGTCCTTAATAGGACCCCAAACCACACCTTTAGAACCGGCGTAAGCACAACCACGAGCGGTCATTACACCTGGAAGGGATTTGATGTTAGACTTAACGCCGCAATCGGACTTACCTTCTTCGTATACACTTAAGTGCTTTTCGCGCTTTTTAGCAGCTTTTTCTGGGTAAGCACTGAGAACTTCTTTAATTAGTTCTTTTCTTTCTTCGATGATGTTTTGATTTTCTGGAGGTGTCATACTTAGCCTCTGTGACTCGTAAGGATCGGGGCATAGGGGGACTAGGAGTCCCCTCTAAGGTTTGGGGGGAGATGCAAGGGAGAGAGAGGAAAAGGTAAGATATGGAACTCTTCCTTTTTCCTTATGCTAAAACGTTATTTCTTAGCGGCGACTTATACTACGGGAGCTTCAGTAGCAGTCTTACCAACCAACATTGCAGCATTTTCCTCGCTTTCGAGAATACCGAATTCAATCAACAATTCTTCTAGTTCTTCCATTTCGATGGGTGTAGGAATAGCTAGATTCTTGTTGTCGATAATTTTCTGAGCCAAAATCCGATATTCGTTAGCTTGGTTGCTTTCAGGTGCGTACTCGTTAACAGTCATCCGGCGCAATTCTGCGTGTTGAACAATGTTGTCACGGGGTACGTAGTGAATCATTTGGGTGTTCAACCGTTTTGCCAAGGTTTCGATTAATTCGATTTCTCGGTCAGTGTTACGGCTGTTACAAATCAAACCACCCAAACGCACGCCACCGGTGTGAGCATACTTAAGAACACCACGAGCGATGTTGTTAGCAGCGTACATCGCCATCATTTCACCGGATGTAACGATGTAGATTTCTTGTGCCTTACCTTCGCGGATAGGCATTGCGAAACCACCACACACAACGTCACCTAATACGTCGTAAGATACGAAGTCTAGGTCTTGGTAAGCACCGTTTTCTTCTAAGAAGTTGATGGCGGTGATAATACCACGACCGGCGCAACCTACACCGGGTTCTGGACCACCAGATTCTACGCAACGAACGTTACGGAAACCGGTCAGCATTACTTCTTCGATTTCGATATCTTCTACTGCACCACGTTCTGCGGCAAGGTGAAGAACGGTTGTTTGAGCTTTGCTGTGTAGCATCAAACGGGTAGAGTCAGCTTTAGGGTCGCAACCGACGATGAGGATGCGTTGACCCATTTCTGCCATAGCTGCCAAGGTGTTTTGAGAGGTGGTAGATTTACCGATACCGCCTTTACCGTAGAAAGCTATCTGTCTTATGTTTTCTTCTGTCATTGTTCGTGTTTCCCTGCAATTGGTTGGTTGGTGGGTCTGTGCGTTTGTCAGTTGCGTTCACGCCAGTTGAGCGACAGTAGTGAGCGCGTGTAGAGCATCGTTGGTAGCGTTGGCATAAATGCCTGCTGGGGGCGATCGCTCCACAGCTAAAATGATCGAAAGTAAGTACATATATTTCCTGGTTAAATTTCTTTTCTCTTTGTCCTTTGTCATTTGTTTTGACAAAGAACAAAGAAAATTACGCAATTTACAAATACGTCATAATGTGTTTCAGCTTGCAAGAGTAAATAGGACTTGATGTTGCTATTTGTCAACAATCAATGCATAAGTCCTATTACTTGTTCAAAATAGCGCCCTTGAAACTTGAGACGCGCTCTAGTGCAGCTTTGGTGTCTTCTGGCGACTCTCCACGCACAGCCATTGATTCACTCAAAAGCTTGGCGATCTCATCGAAGTGTTGTTGCTGTAAATTCATTCCTGCGTGGGTTTTGTCCATTGGACGACCGCCGTATTGCTTTGGCCCTTCAAATATTTGAGATAAGAAAGCAACTAGATGATTACGTTGCTTGACCATATCTGTACCAGCAAAAATGGGATTGAGGAGGCTGTCTGTGGCAATGCGTTTGTGGAGTTCATCTACTATTTGTTCAATAGCTGGTTGTCCGCCAAGTTTGTCGTACAATGTACTCATATTCTGTTCCTTTGAAGCGAGTTAGATGATGAAATTTGCAAGTAGGCACTTAATCTATGAAGCCTATATGCTGTTAGCCGTAATAGTGGTAGGACTACCAATTCGTAATTCGTAATTCGTAATTAAGAAAGAATTGGTATGAAGCATTGAGTGGAGACAATGATTCAATTCAAATCCTACTTTCTGTTCCTGGCTGAATGCATATTAGGGCGTATTTGTAGAGTACGTTAAGTCCTATAGCAATCCCTAAACTGCTTCGACTACAAGGCTCTTGCTGACACGATCTTGTAATCTGGCTTCGATCGCAATTTTTAGGGTTGCTGTACTACTAGAACAGGAACCGCAAGCACCTTGCAGGACAACTTTAACGCGATCGCCTTCGACATCATAGAGTTCTACATCTCCCCCGTCAGCGATGAGTACGGGTCTGACTTCTTCATCGAGAACCTTTTGAATTAGAGCAATCTTTTGGACGTTTGTTAGCGATCGCTCTTTAGACGTAACAATTTCTGTGGCAACTTTTACGCCGTAATTGTTGAGAGCAGGTGAGGCGTATTCCTGTTGAACTGATCTAATAATATCATCAATGTTTGCCAGACAGGAACCGCATCCGCCACCAGCTTTTACATAATTTGTTACTTGTTCAGCATCCGTAAGATGATTTTCTAGAATCACGCGACGGATTTTAGATTCGCTGATGCCAAAGCAACTGCAAACTAACGCGCCTTCATCGTCATCATCATGGGTAGCGAGAGGAATGCCACGATAATTGTAGATAGCGGCTTCTAGCGCTTCTTGTCCCATGACAGAGCAATGCATCTTTGCTTCTGGTAAACCACCCAAGTAATCTGCAATGTCTTTATTGGACACTTTCAGGGCTTCATCTAAGGTTAAACCTTTGACCATTTCGGTTAATGCACTAGAAGATGCGATCGCACTAGTACAGCCAAAGGTTTGAAAACGAGCATCTAGAATCTTATCAGATTCTACTTCTACTTTCAGGTGCAATCTCAGAGCATCGCCGCAAGCAATGCTACCGATTTCTCCCGTTGCAACCTTAACTCCAGCTTCGCTCGTTTCTTCAATTTCTCCCTGATTTTTGGGATCGTAAAACAGTTCTAATACTTTATCGGTGTAGTCCCACATAACTTTTATTAGTTAAGAGTGATGAGTTAAGAGTGATGAGTTATGAGTGATGAGTTATGAGTTAAGAGTGATGAGTGATGAGTTATGAGTTATGAGTTATGAGTTATGAGTTATGAAATCATTAAGCCAAAGCTACTTCTTAACTCCTAACTTCTAACTCCTAACTTCTAACTCCTAACTCCTAACTCCTAACTTCTAACTCCTAACTCCTAACTCCCAGCAGTGCTTGTTCTTGTCCTTGCAACCAACCTGCATTATCATTTTTGAAGGGTGAGAGGGCGCGTAAACGTTCTACAATACTGGGCATTACCTCTATGACTCGATCGATTTCGGCTTCTGTGGTGTAGCGACAAAGACTGAAGCGAATGGAACCGTGTAAAGTTGTGTAGGGTAAGCCCATTGCTCGCAGGACGTGGGAGGGTTCCAGAGAACCGGAGGTGCAAGCAGAACCAGATGATGCACAGATACCGTATTTGTTCAATAACAGTAGGATTGCTTCACCTTCGATGTACTTGAAGCCGATATTTGTCGTGTTTGGCAATCTCTGCGTTATGTCACCATTGACTACACAATCGGGAATTTTAGCAAGTAAAGTTTGTTCAAGGCGATCGCGCAGCTTTCTTTCTCTTGTGGTCGCTTCTTCTAAGTTTAACAGTTCTAGTTGGGCAGCTTTGCCCAAGGCGATAATTGCTGGAACATTCTCTGTTCCCGCTCTACGTCCGCGTTCTTGGTGTCCGCCAATCATGAAGGGACGGAACCGAACCCCGCGCCGGATATATAAAGCACCAATTCCTTTCGGACCGTGCAGCTTGTGACCAGACAGAGTTAACATATCGACGGTGCTAGTCTTCATATTCAAGGGGATTTTTCCCACTGCTTGCACCGCATCTACATGGAAAATAGCGCCATATTCTTTTACGCGCAACCCAATTTGCTCAATCGGGAAAACCGTGCCGGTTTCGTTATTAGCATACATAATTGTCACCAGGGCGGTGTTACCCGTCAAGGAAGCTTCTAGTTCATCTAGATCCAACTGCCCTTGATGATTTACTGATAGATAGGTAACACTGTAACCTTGGGTTTCTAATTGTTTGCAGACATTAAGTACTGCGGGATGTTCAACTTGGGTAGTGACGATATGTCGCTTTTCTGGTTGCGCTAACAGTGCGGCTCGAATCGCCGCGTTATCTCCCTCAGTTCCACAACTTGTGTAGACAATTTCTGACTCATCGGCTCCCAGGATGGCTGCAAGTTGTTCTCTTGCTGTTCTCACTGCTTTACCGACTTGCCCACCAAAGGTATGCATACTGGAGGGATTGCCGTAATAATCTGTGAGGTAAGGCAGCATTACCTCTATAACTTCTGGGTCTACCTTAGTGGTGGCATTATTATCGAGATAGATGCAGTTATTTTGCATTGTTGTCTTCAATTAAGAATTACGAATTATTTAAGCTTCAGATCCTACTGATTGGGATTGACGCTTTTGCAACTGCTCAGAGTATTTCTGGGAATAGCTTTGAAACCAACGTTCCCAGTAATCTTGTTTATTTGTTAATTTAGCGACTACACGGTTGTAATTGGTAAACCAGCCTTCCCAATAATCGCTAGGCTGCTTAATGCAACCGTCGCAGGTGGGACAACCAGCTTTACACTGAGGCACGGTATGAATACTACCAATACAGTTTGTACAAAGTTCAGGGTCAATCCAGTGCTGTCCGTCAACCACTTTAACTGCATTTGTGGGACATACAGATAGACAGAGATTGCAGGAAATACACTGGCTAGTAAGAATTTTGTAAGCCATGATTATTCTCCTTTTTTGGGCAAGAGGCATTGGGCATTGGGCATTGAGGATTGGGTTTAGGGGAGGGCATTAGGGATACTTCTTGTCCCATGCCCCATACTTCGACTTCTCTACGAGACGCTACGCGAACGCTCAGTACAAGTGCCCCATGCCCTATGCCCTATTCTTGATTCCCTAATTCCTTAACGTATTGCTCGTAGAACTCCAAAGCAACCTTTTCAATTACGTCGTAAGCTTCAACAGTCTTGATTCCAGCTTCTTGCAATTTTTCTTGAGGACAGTTACCAATCTTGGAGACTAAAACTGCTTTGCAATCTGCGATCGCTTTCATAATATGCTCAAAAGAAGCTTCCTCGCCGTATCCACCTTGGCAGTATTGGTCAATTTTGCGATGGCTGACAAAGCGAACTTCGTTTCCACCCACTTCGTAAATTTGGAATTCTTTCGCATGACCGAAGTGCTGATTAACCAATCCACCGCCTTTGGTTGCGACTGCAACTAAAACTTTCGGACTATTGGCAATTTTCTTACCGGCTAGCGCCTTATCTTTAGCTACTTTAAGTTCTTCTTTAAACTTCTCAATTCCTTCGTGAACAGTAGCGCGTTGTTCCATGTCATATTCAGGAGTCATTTCCAAGAATTTCTCTTTGGAAAATTCCTGGCTGCGGTCTTCTCCTAACAATCCGACTGCATCGGCGCGGCACTGGCGACAGTGGCGCATCATTTTCATGTTACCAGAGCAGTTGTCTTGAACTTCTTTGAGTTCTTTAGGTGTGGGGCCGCGTTGACCGATTAAACCGAAGTGTGTACCATGTTCTGGTGCAGAAATCAATGGCATGATGTTGTGCAAGAATGCACCTTTCTCACGAATGACTCGATTCACTTCGACTAAGTGATGGTCATTAATTCCGGGAATCATCACGGAGTTAACTTTGCACAAGATGTCAGCATCTTTCAGGGCTTGCAATCCTTCCATCTGTCTTTCGTGGAGAATTCTTGCGCCTTCAATGCCCTTGTAGCGCTTGCGTCTGTAGTGAACCCAAGGATAAATCTTAGCACCGATCTCTGGATCTACCATGTTAATGGTGATCGTAACGTGATCTATATTTAATTGTTTAATGCGATCAATGTAATCCGGTAGCATTAAACCATTGGTTGATAAGCACAGCTTGATATCTGGTGCTTGCTCTGCAATCAACTCAAATGTGCGGAAAGTCTTATCTGGATTCGCCAGAGGGTCGCCAGGGCCAGCAATTCCCACAACTGTCATTTGCGGAATCTTACCACCAATGACCAAAGCTTTGTGTGCTGCTTGTTCTGGTGTTAGCAACTCGCTAACTACTCCAGGACGGCTTTCGTTAGCGCAATCATATTTGCGGTTGCAATAGTTGCATTGGATGTTGCAAGCTGGTGCAACTGCAACGTGCATCCGGGCGTAGTGGTGATGAGCGTCTTCGCTGTAGCAGGGATGTTTAGCAATGCGTTCTTGGAGCTTTTCGTCCCTTTCCACGGTGGCGCTGCTGGGGCTGTCGCAGCCGCAACCACCGGATTTTGCTTGGGTTGGCGATTCCGTAGCGTTGGAGTTGAGGAGTCGTGTAGACGGTGATGTCATTGAGTTTCGCAAAAGGTCGGTGGACTTGGCTGCCACTGTGGGAGATGCTGTTGCTACTCTTTCATGCCCAGAATTGAAGTCGCGTCTTCCACACTGCCTGCAAACCCTTGGGTTCGGGCGACTTGTTTTCAAGTCAGGCAGGCAATAGATATCTGATGTTCGGCTGGTGTGTGTCAACGTTCGGTTCTTGGGTAGAATTTGTGCTTACAGCCGCGACTTCTTTTCACTTCAGGCATGGTGCTATGTCATCCCTCCACTCACTCTTCGCTTTGTTTTGTTTCAGAGCGTTAAGTGATTGGCGATATAAGATTTATAGCAGCCGCCTCCCAGCCAGATGTTGCGTCTCTCTAGGATAGAATTTATTGGATTTATTACTTTTGTACTCAAATAAGAAAAACCCTAATTCTTCAAGCATTACAAGAATTAAAAAAGTTTTTTTCAGGTAGAGGTTCTAGTCTTTTTTGGTTGGGGTTCTAGTGTTTATAGATGGGGGTTCAGGATTTCTTTGTACTCAGCTAAAACCCAATCCCAGCAATAACTTTAGCGAACTTGAAACTAGGTTTGGGTTATTTAAATGTGTACTCAGATTGCCCTCAATTTCCGTCAAAAGCAAGAAGTGCCAAGGGTTTGAGGGTGAAAAACTGGAGTAGTCTATATCGTTCTACTCCAGAAAAAAAGCGAAATTCAATTCTGTATCTAACATATCATTTTTTTGAGGGTAAAAATGCAATTCATCTTTTTTTAATTTTTCTTTGATAATCATGTTCAATTATGCCTTTAAGCCTTATCTGGTAAGCCGTAGAAGCTAATGGAAATAGATGTGTTGCTGCACATAATTTTCAAAAAATTTAACTTTTATCTCCTTTTTTTTCATTCCCACAATGAGGAGATGGGTAAGAAACTCTCAGATTTTGTGTTTGAGAGAAACAACAAACTATAATCTAACATGATTGAGCGATCGCAATGATTTTTCTGAATTGCTCACTACAAACCTTAGCAAAAAAAATTCCTTTCTGACACGGGAAGGGGGAAAATTTAAAGTATTTCTTCTTCTAAGAGAGAGGTTTTCTAGAAGCCGCTGTTTATTGCTGATACTATTTAGCTACAATCAAACCAAGCGTAAAAAATCTTAGTTAATGATAGCCGTCCCCCAACAACTGCCAAAAATGACCGTTGAGGAATATCTGGAATGGGAACCTCAGCAAGACGTTCGCTACGAATATGCCAATGGCGAAGTGTTTGCCATGACAGGCGGTACAATTCCCCATAATGACATTGCACTTAACTTGTACAGTGCCTTACGCCCTCATCTGCGTTCCAGAGGTTGTCGAGTGAATGCGTTAGATGTGAAAATGCAACTCACTCCCCAGAGTCGCTACTATTATCCTGATGTTATTGTCAGTTGCGACCCTCAAGACCTCAATGCTCGCAAATTTATTCAACATCCCAAGCTGATTGCTGAAGTTCTTTCGCCAGGGACAAGCGCGAAAGATCGGGGTGAAAAATTCACTTATTATCTGACAATCCCTAGTTTGCAAGAGTATATCTTGATTGACTCGGAACAAATCTCCGTTGAGCGTTACTGTCGGGGTGAGGGTAGGATGTGGCTTTACTATCCCTACACAGCTGGAGATATCGTCACTTTATCGAGCATTGAATTTGAGTGTCCAATTGAATTGCTGTATGAAGGTGTTGTATTTACCACTGAAGAATGAAACCAATTCGCAATTCGCAATTAAATAAAAAAAGGTGTTTTCTCAAAAAGCGAAACAGTTAAATTTGCATCATTAAAACTCAACTTTACAGAGCGATGTCTACGATGGTCACTGAGCCAAGTCGTTCGCGCAGCGTCTCGTAGAGAAGTGCGGGCTGCGCCTACGCACCTTAAGCAACTGCATAGCCCGTGTATGGTCTTAACTCCGGTGGACGAAACCCCAGAACAATGTGTTCTTTAGGAATTCCAGCCCGTTCTAAATCGGCGGCAATGCCTTCTTCCGTGCCATCCCGTTGAATCCAGATTTTGCCATCAATTAGGTCAATATGAACCAGACAGCCATGAATGCGGCGTTCGCCATCCCAACCAATATCCATCCACAAATAGCGAGTCTCTTTCAGAGAGGCTGCGCCAACGCGGGTTCGATCAAACACCACCTCCGATTGAATATTGGCATAGGAATAGGGTAGCGAAGCATATTTACTGAGGATAGTTTCAATCACCTGGCGATAGTGGTCTAATTTGGTGTAATCCATTGTTTAATAACCTCTTTAAAACATTATTGTGATACAGGTTTCTAGCTGGCATACAGGTGTAGTTTTAGACTGATATTTCTATTTTAGGAAATCTCTAACTGCGCCTAGCATCTTCGTTAAATGCCATGCGTATGCGTAGACATCGCTACACTAGATTCATCAAGAAAAACAGCCTGTCTGAGTTGTGTAAGTCAAACAAGGTAGCAGGAGGAATGCTATGAAAGCAGTCGTTATCCGTCGGTATGGCGGCGCTGAGGTGTTGCAGTATGAAGACGTGGAGCAGCCGAAAATTGATTCAACGCAGTTACTTGTGAAAGTTCGTGCTAGTAGCATTAATCCCATTGATTGGAAAATTCGTCAGGGGATATTGAGTTTGATTGTCGGCAGCAAATTCCCGAAGATTTTGGGGTTTGATGTGGCGGGAGATGTCGTAGCAGTTGGTTCTGGTGTCACCCGTTTTAAACCAGGAGATGCTATTTATGGCAGTACTAGCTTCCCTGGAGGAGGGTATGCCGAATTTGCAGCTGTTCCAGAAAACTTGGTGGTGCTCAAACCAACGAACTTATCTTATGAAGAAGCTGCGGCTGTGCCGTTAGCAGCGCTCACGGCTCTGCAAGCGCTGCGAGATCGGGGAAATATTCAAACAGGACAAGCTGTGTTGATTAATGGTGCTGCGGGAGGTGTAGGCAGTTTTGCAGTGCAAATTGCTCAGGCTTTAGGGGCAGTGGTGACGGGAGTTAGCAGTAGCAAAAATTTGGATTTGGTGAAATCTCTAGGAGCAGACCGCGTGATTGATTATACGCAGCAAGATTTCACTGAAGATACAGCGCAGTATGACATTATCTTTGATGCAGTGGGTAAGCGATCGCTCTCTCAAACTAAAAGAGTCCTCAAACCCAATGGAATTTATATCACCACACTACCCAGCCCCAAAGTCTTCTTAGAGAGCGTCTTAACAGCGTTCCTTCCAGTTCAAAAAGCTAAATTTATCCTGCAAAAACCCAACACTCAAGATTTGATTTATCTGAAAGAATTGATTGAAGTGGGTAAAATTCGTGTGGTGATTGATCGCACATATCCCTTGCAAGAACTAGCGGCGGCTCATAGTTATAGTGAAACTGGGCGTGCAGTGGGAAAAATTGCGATTGCAGTTATTAACAACAATATTTAAGTCACCTTGGTTGGCTTTGTATACTCCTGGAGTTGTAAAAAAAGACTGGGAAATTCTACCAAAGTTAGGGTCTCTGTAGACCTTAACTAGTTATGACGGCGTGTAGGAGAGCTTATAGATAGTGCCGCTGTAGTCATCCGAAATTAACAAATTACCTTGTTGGTCTACTACCATATCCACAGGTCGCCCCCAGGTTTCTTGCGTTGCTGGAACTACCCAACCGATGACTAAATCTATCTCCTGCCCTGGGGTCTTTGTCGTACTGTTCCAGGGAAAGTAAGATATTTTGTAGCCCGTTTTCTTCTGCCGATTCCATGAACCATGCAGCCCTGTCACTACCCCATTTGAGTATAGGCTGGGGAAGTTGGTATTTTGTAAGAATGTTAGTCCCAAGGGAGCCGAATGGGCTTGGATACCTTTGCTAATCCTGTCCATTGCATTACAATTAACCTTTCCATCACGATTTAACTGATAATCCCAGTCAAATGGCATATTGTTGAGGCCGTTTGGCCTGTCAGGATTGGGATTGCAGAATGGCCAACCGTAGTTACCGCCATCTCGGACTTTCGTTAACTCTTCTGGTGGGTGGTTGTCTACGTAGGAGGGGAAAATCTTACCGTAATTGCCACTGCTATCTTTGAAGGGATAGGCGATGTTATCTCGATTATTAACGACTACCCAAAGGTCATTTGTGCCAGGTAAAAATGCTAACCCTTCAGCATTACGTAAACCTTGGGCAAAAAGTCGCTGATTGGTTCCATTAGCGTTGTACTGGTAAATTGCACCACGTTTTGGAGTACTGACAGTATCTTCTTTACAGGCATTGCATGTAGAGGCAATTGACACGTACAGTTTGTGGTTGGCATCAAGTGCGATATTTTTCAGTTCGTGACCATAAGTGCCTTTGAGTTCCCGTGTGCTGCGGTCTGGTAAGCCAGTTACAACAATTTGACGATTTTTGGCGATTAAGTCTCCAGAGTTGTAGATGAAGCGGTTAATTTGATGAGTCTCAGAGATATAAATGTATGTGGTGTTGTCAATCTTATGAAACACAATGTCGTGAGGTTTGCGTAGACCCGTTACGAAGTCAGAAATAATTGGGTCTTTGCTGCCATTTGGCCGGACAATTAATACTTTACCGGAACTGGGCTGTGAAACTAGAAGATCCCCATTGGGAGCAACTGCCATAAAGCGAGCTTTGTTAATGCGAGCATAAACTGAGACGGAGAAATTGGGCGGCACTTTCAAGTAACGGTTAGTATTAAAGGGCCAAGAGGTCATTGTACTAGGCACTTTCAGCTTGGTTTCAATAGACGCAGGGAGCGGTTGGCCAACCGCTGCGGTGGTAAGAACCTCTAAGGACATCAAACTAATTAGCGATGCAGATAGTATGCGTTCAAGTATCTGTGTTGGTTTTAAAATAAATGCAAGCATTTTGAAACTTCCCTCTAGCTTGGTAGTGATCTATGTTACACATAATTCTCGGCTAGCCGATTTAACCGAGAGTCTGAACAAGGCTAACTCAAAGGTATTATTTTTTTTTAACACTTAAAATATCTTTATCTACTGCTATTTTTTCTAACTCATCAAAAAATGGGTGAACCGAGAGTTATAAAAAAGGCAGAGCGATCGCACTTAGGATCGTGGATTAAATAACCTGTAACTCTGGTTTAGCGGTGTAATTCCATTGCGGCAAGAATTCATCAAAAACAATCTTCATATTTGATTTGAAATCAAGAGCCACTTTTCGGCCTGTTTGATAGGTTTTATCGAGAATCGTCGTAAACACTTTGAGTCCTGTTCGGGTGGTTGCCGTTGCCATTAGGTCTTTTACAGTCTGGACACTCTCAAAAATCACCCCCTGACAAACGCGAGAAATATGAGGAAACAAACGATGCTCAATCGGATTGTACTTGGAGGTATGGGGCGGATAAGGTTTCGTGATGGCATAAGAGCAAGCGGCGGATATATGCCTGCCCGCCGTACTCTAGTTTTACTGCTTTGATCGCGGCATATCGGCGGCTATCTTTCTCTGACAACGACTCATAGTATCGTTGCATTTGAACTTCAATTTCACCCTTGGGTTTGGGCGCATCATCTACCAGTTCTTCATCTACCCTTCTAGTGTTATAGATATCATTGGCAGTATTACACCTTATTTAATCCACGATCCTTACAAAAGTAATTTCCTTGCAATAATTAAACCATTCATGCCCCTCTTTTACTATGTGCTTTTCAACCTGACGCATATTGATCAAATTTTGGCAATGAAATTTAGTATATCACCAAAGAGACAATAAGATATATTTGACTATAAAATATATTTCAGTCTGTCTGAGAATTTATTGTCTCCACAATTTTTTCTGTTTTCCGTCTTGCCCTGCGCTGACCATATAATCGTGCAGCAAAGCTGGTAATTATCGCCACTAAGTCTTGCATTAATTCATCCCGTCCATTGTCAGATAAATTAACAACCTCTAGATTTACTCCTAATCTTTTAAGTAAAATGTCTATATAATGTGTACCAAAACTCAAGAGTCTATCTTTGTGTTCGACTAGCAAAATATCATAATCATCTTTGAGAAAGAGCTTTTCTAGTTTTTTGCGATTGTCGTTTAATCCGCTCCCTACTTCTTTTATGACATAAGCAATCTGATATCCTTTGGCGATAGCGTATTGAGACAACCTTTCTGCTTGTCTATCTAAATTATCTTTATTCTCAGCACTTGAAACTCTGGCATAAATTGCGACTTTAACAACATCCCCTGATATCTTTTTTGGATCGTAATCAACAATTACCGTGCCTGTAGGGAGTTGTTCTGTTGGGTATGGTATTTTACCTGCTTTGTAATGTCGCCAAGCTGTAAGATAGGAGATCCCCAAAGTTTTAGCATAATCAGACAATTTCATTAGACTGAAGTTTAGACTACATCTGACTATGTTAGACTATATTTTCTTTAAAGTTTTATCATACTTGCACATCGAGATGATGATGAGGCTATTCGTGTCTTGTTTAGTCGCTGTAATCCTCCTGACTCGGAAGCAACATGGTACGGGCTAATGGTAGCTGAAGACGGTACACCAATAGAAGAAAATATTCGTATAGCTGAGGAAGCAATTAAGCAACGCATTGAGCAAGCAAATAAAAGAAAGCAAGATTCTCAAAGTTAAGAATAAAAGATTGACTAAAAATTATGAACAACACAGAAGTTTGTCAGCAAATCAACCAATATCTAGATGTATTATCTTCAAATTTGGCCGACGGTGAAACTCTATTACCGTCCCAGTTATGCGTTGTGGGAAGAAAAAGTTTTACCGAGTTTAGTGCTAGAGGTGGTTTCTCAAACGTATCGCAAGGAATATACAACTAAATTAGATGAATATGCAGATTTAGGCGTACTTTATTACATAATTTATTCTTCTCGCCGTCGCCGCAAACCGCGTTTAGAAGTGCATAAATTAGTGAATGGCAAGTATAAATTGCAAGCAGGAAATCCGGTTTGGTTACCGGAAATTGGCTTAGGAATTGGCTGCGATCGCGGCAATTATTCTGGTGTAACTAGAGAATGGCTTTATTGGTACGATCGGTCAGGAAAACGCTATCCTACGCCTCAAGAACAGATTAAATTAGTACAAAAACGCGCTGAAGTTGCAGAACAACGCGCTCAACAGATGGCAGAAAAATTGCGTAGACGCGTTGGCAGAGCCTCTCGTAGAGAAGCGGCTTGTCGTTAGACATCGCTCGGCATAGATCCAGATAATCTTGTATTAAGCTACTTATTCAGATTCTATTAGTCCAATAATTTGGCTGACGCTCTGAAGGCAAAGACAATGCAGCATCGAAAATTTCGTCATAGGTGTTAACCATATTTTTTTCAGATTTAGACGGAAATAATTTTAGTTCAGGTTACTTTAGTTATTATCTGACTATATTCAGTCACAGCATCATATTGGTCAGCAATTCGCGCATATTTTGCTAATAAATCTAAATCTAAATCAGGCAATAAAGTACTTCTAGTGACTTTTATATAGCTGTCACCTTGCAAACAATAAACTGATAACAAACCATCTTCCCAAAACCAGACTTCAGGTACTCGCAAACGCTGATAAATTTCTAGCTTATTAATTCCGCCACTGGTGACAGTTATTTCCAAAATTAAATCGGGAATAGGTTTTTTTGCCCCTAAATTATAAGACTCATCCGGTTCTCGTCGCGTTTTGTCTGACTTTTTACCGATGGTTGCACTTCCTCGTCCATAAAACCGGATCTTTTTCGTCCGCATATAGACTTCCAGCAACATCGCCAGAGTTTTTTTACTGTCCTCATGGTCGTCAGAAAGTGGGGACATAATTTCGAGAATATTATCTAAATAAGTTAGTCGTGCGCTTGTCCCTGCAAGGGTGACATCAAGCTGTTCTAACTGTTCCCAACTGACATTGTACAGAAGAACATAGGAAGTCTCAGCAGTCGTAGGGTTTTCCAGGACAGGGGAAGACATAAGTTAAACCAAAGAGTGGCTTGTTTCTATCATAGAACTGAGATGGCATAGATCCAGATAATCAAGATTAATGTGCGATCGCGGCAATTATTCCGGCGTTAGCGGAGCTCAACGAAGTTATCGCTTTTGCTATTCTACTTGCTGGACTTGTGCAACATCTAAATCCAACGCCTGCGCTATCTGTTCTACAGTTAAACCCAGTGCTAAAAGTTTAGGTACAGCTTCTAATTTTGCTTTTTGTTTACCTTCTTGTTCACCTTCTTCTCTAGCTTCTTGATAAACCCGCGTCTGCTTCAATTCACTTAATCCAAACATTGCTTGTATCTCCTTTTGACTCATGTTAGGAAACTTGTAAACCAAGATGGTCTCTATCAATTCTAATAATTGTTTTTGTGGTAATTGTAAATTTACTGCTTGCTGGGTGCGGTTGATTAATTCCCTGGCGCTGCTAATGGCCGTATCTTCGTCTTCAATTACTAATTTTATCGTAGCAATGCCTATTGGTAAGGATGCAGCTGAGCCTAATTCATCTAAGTAAATTCTACTGATACGCTGGCTGTGGAAGAATTCTATGAAATCTTCTTTCTCAGCTATATCTATATCTCTGCTGGGATAAATCACCACTCCTCGCCAAGGATTTTTGTGTCTATTTTGGCGTAAGTATAAAGAAATTTCTGATACTAAGCGTAAGTAAATCTCTGTGTCCGGTTGAAACTGAACCTCGACAAAATAAATTGGGCTTTTTTCGTCTTGGATAGGAAGAAATACACCATCAATTCTAAAGGCTGTTTGTTTGATTTCAACTGAAGCAAATTGATAGGTGTTGGCAGTTTCGGGAGGATTGCCAATTAGTTCAAAGAAGATACTGGGGAATTCTTGAAATAGGCGATAAAATATGCTGTCGGTTTTCACTCTGGATGTTGTGACACTATAAGGCTTATATTATTTATGTCACAATTGAGGAAAACACCATATATCCCAATGCACACCAAGCTATAACTTGTTTAATAGTTTGTCAGATGTTGTCTAACTGCGATCGTGACATCCGGTTGTTCAGATTTGATGACAAAACTGGAAATGTATATATTTTGGCAGGCGAGGACATACAAATCATCGTACCCTCTCATGAACCTTGGAGGTTTGTAGATGAAACTGAACTTTGAAGAGATGAGTGTACCTGAGTTAAGAAAATATGTATTAGAACACCGTGATGATATGGAAGCTATGCGATCGCTTTTTCATCATCCTAGTTTGAAATGGAAAACTATGCCTCCACTCGCTACAGCTGATGGAACACAACTAGAGGAAAATATTCGCATAGCCCAAGAAGCGATTAGACAGAGAATTGACGCAGAAAATAGCCGCAAGAGCAATGAATCTTCAGAATAATTAAATTGACAAAAACAAATGGTGTACTTTCAGATTCTATTAGTCCAGTAATTTGGCTGACGCTGGAGGTGCATGACTGCAACTATTAAAATTTGCTGCTCTGTGATGGCATAAATTATCCCATAGGGAAAACTAGCTATGCGGCAGCGTCTTGTATTTTTTGATAATTGAGTCCATGCTTGTGGGAACAGTTCAATGCGATTGAGAGCGCGTTCAACTTCGGTAACAAATGCGTCTCCCATCTCGCGGCTGATATTGTCATAGTAAGCAACAGCATCATCTAATTCCTGTTTAGCATCAGGATGAAAATCATACGCTATTACTTACTCCTAGAACGTAGCTCTCGCAATACCTGTTCACCAGGAATTAGAGTAACTTCGCCTTGTTCAACAGCTTGAAACCTTTTCTCTGCTTCTTCTGCCCACAGAGTATCAATTTCTAATTGATTTTCTGCATCTAGGCTTTTAAATAAATCTTCAGCAAGCATTGCTCTTAAACCTGGAGGTAAAGACAATGCTGCATCAAATATTTCGTCATAGGTGTTAACCATAATTTTTCCCAGAGTAAATAATCTTAATTTTAGTTTAATTCTAGAGTAGAGACGCGAAATTTCGCGTCTCTACAAAGCGTGAAATGTTTGCTATTACGTTGTTTTTCATAATTCACATCAGACGTAAATTATAATTTCTTCAGCGTAACTTTGGCTTATTGAACTGCTTGAAACTTTAAAATACATCATCTGGAGGATGCCAACTACTAATTGTCCAACGTCGTCGCGCAACAACTATAACTGGATTATTCATTCGCAAGCAAACAATTGTAGCCCTACCAGTAGTAGTTAAACCTTCAACCCTTGTAGCATCAGCATTCCAAGCAAAATGTTCAGACCATCTTTGTTGACGTGGATTAAATAGAGGCGTTTTTTCCCCACTTAAAGGGTCTATAGCTTCGGTTGAATCGGCTTTAAATTCATTGCAAGAGCGACAAGCTAAACAAAGATTTGCAAAGATAGTTTCTCCACCTTTTGAGCGGGGGCGAATATGGTCATAGGTCATGGGAATACCGCTATTTGCTTCAGTTGTTAAGCAATAACAGCAACGTCTTTTATCACTATCAGCTATTTGAGTTTTTAAGCTTTCACCGAATGTATTTAGACACAACAGTTTAAGGAGTTGGCAGATGATGTCCTCGCCAACGGAGTAAAACAGCAGCTTGGGCTTTACACAGCATAAAACGGTCAGCTTCGTGACGCAGTTTTATTAGTTCTAATTGTTCTGCATCTGTAATGTTACCACTAGAATTACGCTCCAGCAGCAAGTTATATCGCTCCATTTGCTCTGCTGTTTTGCGACTGCGGACAATTTGCCACAAACTATTATCATCTAGTTTATCTAAAGCCGCGAGGTCAGCTTGGAATTCCTCTGGGACATCATCCCATTCGGGAGGACTACCTACCTGCAAAGCATGAACTATTACTTCGTCAATGGGGCGACGTTGAGCTTGGGCAGTGTTGAGTAAACGCTGATAGAGTATTTCTGGAATTTGCAGAGTAATTGTTTCTGTTGCCATTGTTCAATTCCCTACTCATGCCTTGGTTAAACCGTTTTAATTTTAGCTTAGGTCAGTCCTAGCTACCGTAGCCGCCAAATTTTAATGGTGTTGTCATCACTACCACTGACAAGGGTTTTGCCATCTGGGCTGAAAGCGACGGAAATAACCACTTTAGAATGCCCTGTGAGGGTGCGGATTTGCTCTCCTGTTGCGAGATTCCACAGTTTGATTGTGCTGTCAGCACTACCACTAGCAAGGGTTTTGCCATCTGGGCTGATGGCGACGGAATTAACCGAGCTTGAATGCTCTGTGAGGGTGCGGATTTGCTCTCCTGTTGCGAGATTCCACAGTTTGATGGTGTTGT
>CAXUOL010000001.1:44729-68465 GCA_964252435.1 uncultured Nostoc sp. | reverse complement strand
TGAGCGCAGCGAAAGATGGCGCAGCCACCCGCAGGGCATGAAACCATAGTGAGTACGGTTATGTTATTCTCTAAGCGAAGAATTGTTGAGGGCAAAAAATAGCAATTCCCTGCGCTAAGTTGTGGCATAGTCTAAGGATAGTCCAGGCATAGTCTAGGGAACAAGTTTCTTGAAAAAACTGATTAAGAGCGCTAAGTTCTGGCATAGTCTAGGAATAGTCCAAGCTAAGTTGTGGCATAGTCTAGAGAAAATGTAGTTTGGTATACAATTTCGTTATTTAAAATCCACTAATTACATAAACTTAGTGGTGATTATGACTGAGTTTGTAAGGGAAAAAATAACTTTAATTTCTCCCTGACTTAAAGCCTTCACCACTTAGAAATTCTTCATTGATCAACAACAGAATTTTATCTGTGTCCTTTCCTTTGTTGGCATAGCTGGCTGGATTACTGGGGTCTTTCTTGTTCTCCATGCCAAACTTAGCATTATGGCTAATCACCTCATCCTTGTGAGCCTCAATCCAATCACGTACCAGCAACCCGTTACAGCCTGATAAATCCCTGAGTGCTTGGTTAGTCACAGCCAAGCGATCTGAGTCCCCAGTTGCCACAGTACCGTTGTACAAACAAATTGCCTGATAAGACCTGCGGATTTTTTCTACAGCTGCTAAGGTTGCTTTACTTCCCCAGACCTCAGCATCGGTTTTGGCTTGCCAGTCAATCTCTTCTTTGATGGGTGTTACCTTGGCAGCTGTGGCAGTAGTAGCAGGTGCTATTGCTATGCCTTGAGTAACCTTATTCACCACCTCAATAATTTTTTGCTCTAGCCAAGAATCTAACTCGGTGACATTGAGGGTAACAGTAGTAGGTTGCGATGCCGTGCTTTCCATTGCGGTTTTCTCCTGTTGTAATTGTTTGTTGGCTATATCTAATTGGTTATTGCTATCTTCTAACTGGTTATTGCTTTGCCGTAACTCTTTAATTTCTGCTTCTAATTGGGCAACGATGCGCTGTGCTTCTTGCAAAAGCTTTGCAACGTCAACGCGATTTTTGTGGTGTTCAATTAAGCGGCTAACTACTGATTGCTGGTTGGGTAATTGCCATTCACCCTGTAATTCCTTGAGATATTCAAAATCAGCAGGAATAGCGCGAATTTGAAATAATTTTTCTTTCTCTGGTGCATCTGGAAACCCTACAGGCTTTGTTGTGTAATAGTCGGCATAGCCCAAGGTGGTTACAAGATTTTGTAAATCTCGGTCGGTGGGTGACTCTTTAACAAAGTGACCAGCACTCCGGGCAGCATGGAGCATTTTAGAACCCGTTGAACCCTGGCAATCCCTCTCTGTAGCCAGCGCTAAATATGCAGCCCGGAGCGCTTTGCAGTTGTCTTGTTCTTCCCCGTGTCGGAAATTTAGAATCGGTGCTTTATCTCCCTTATCCCCAAAGTACGCCCGTACTACCCGATTCAATGAACCGTTGCGGCGGCTGTCAATGGCGCGGTTTTGTGCTGCTACATCTGTAGGATTTTCGTTAGCCACCTCTGTTAAAAGTGCTTTAGTTGATGGTTCTTTTCTTAGCCAGTTCAACCGCTCGATGACGTAACTAGCAGGGTAAAGGGTAGCGATCGCAAATACTGGCTGATCTCCCCGTTTCTTCCCTTGGCCAGTGAACATTACCTGATAGCTTTGACCCTCAACAGCCGCAAACTTAGCACGAGCGAGAATTTCATGGGGACGGCGGCCAGTGGCAGCAATTAACCCTACTGCTACCTCATGGAGGTCTTGGGATTCTAGCAATTTACCCGTTACCTCTAAATATTCGTCTGGGCTAATTTCCTGACCATTGTCTAGGCGTAAGCTTACCCGTGTGGTTTCGTTGCGTTCTTCCCAGTCTTTCTTATCCAGACCACACAGCAATAAAACATAGTGCTTTAACTCATAACCTGTTACGTTGCCTTGGGCATCATGCTTGGGTACAGAATCAGCGTTTTTCCCTTGCTCTAATGGCAGTGACTTGAATTTTTTATAGAAGCCAGCCCGACTCAGCACAGTGCCTAAGCTTTTAATGCTGTAGTTAGTGTTGGTATTTATCCACTCGTTGAACTTCTCACAGTGTGGCTTGATCTCTTCAAGGCTTTGCAAATCTTTGACCGCAACAAAGAGTTGATCTACTTGTTCCTGAACTGCTTTAGACATCTGACTGACTCCCCTTTATTTCTAAGCTGTTATTAAATTAACTAACAAGTTAGCTAATGTCAATAACTTGTGAGATTTTTAACAGGTTATTGACAATATATAACAGGTTAAGCTACTCTAATAACAGGTTGAAAAAACCACAGAAAAAGCGGGCTACTAACCCGCAGCTTAAAAATAAAAGGTATTCTCATGTTACTCACAATTGCTCAACCTCAACAATTCCAACCTACTAGCGACTACTTTGACGGAGAATTCGACGCGGCGATTGGATTACCACCCAAAAGCCAGGATGGAGACTACTGGCGGGGATATCTCGCCAAGGTAAACGAGACTGGTAACACACCGTTCTAAAACCCAAAGGGAGGCTAACAACCTCCCTTAATTTTGCTTACTTTGTCAATTTCTCTTGTGGCTGTATCACGGAGTTAACTGGTTGATTTGTCAATCTGCCAGCGATCGCACCCACGGACAATAGCCCGATCATGCTGAAAATGATTAGCTTAATTGGCAAGTCGCTAATGCTAAAGACGTGTAGCGATCGCTTCTCAAATTCCCAGTTAACCATCATAAATTGCACTGGATTAAAATCAAACCACTCTTGACTTTTGATTAACTCAACATTGCATTGGCTAAATTGTTGATGTAATTCACCCTCTACATCTGCCATATCCTCTACATAAATAGTCTTGAGGATTTTCACGTTACAAGGTGGTTGATTCCTATGAAAGTTATCAAGTCGAGCTTCGGGATTACGAGATAACCCAATTTTGCAACGACGGAGGTAACAACCAGGAATTAGCCCGTGATAGCCCTCTGCTGACATTAAATAGATAAATCCCGGCTCATGGTCATTTTTAGGCTGATAGATAAGTGTCGTAATATCATCCAAGTCCATATATTTATTTCCAAACTATTTTGTTAGAAACTGTTATTTTTTTGCAGTTCAAACAGTAATATCTTTTATCCTTTCTCACAGTTAAATTTGCGTGACCACAGTGGGGACAATAAGGCTTTGTGTCACTTTGGCGGCTACCCCCTATAGTCGGAAATGACGCGACTGACATCACCGTTTCAGTGCTTACTGTGCTTGGCTTTAAAGTATCCCTTGTCAATCTCGTGTCATTCGTGTTAGGGGACTTGGCAACCCTTGCCAGTCGCTTTGTATCCTCTATTTCTTGATAGTTAAAACTGACTTTATCTAAATTAGGTAAAAAATAAAGTTTGGGTGAGCGAGAATCGACTACTAAGGCTACTCTTAATAATCTCGCATCATCGGTAACTAACTCATTTTTATGGTCGATGTATTCTTCAATTGCGTCTAAGTTCCGAATCAACTTAGCCAAGTTAGACTCGCTGTTTTTACCCTTGCCGTAGGTATTCAGGTAATGTCTGATTTTGGGAATGCCAATGATTATTTCGGTAAAGAGTGACCGATCATCATTAGTAAAACCTGGGATTTGTTTGGTCATCACTGATTGACCCGACACAATCCAGCCGATGTTATTATGACCAAACTGTTTCAGAATCTTCTTGAGGTTTTCCCCTGCCTTGTATGGCTCACTGCAAGAATTTAGGGTGTTATCTAATTCATCCCATGCCCAAATTTGAAAGAAGTTAGCAGCGAATGTGGGGTTTTGAACTCGAAAATTTCCGTCGTCTAGGCAATCATCAAAGGATTTAATCGCGGCTGTTGTGTCGCCATACTTAAGGAAATGCTCTAAAGGATAGTTGCTATCTTTGAGTGAAGCAACAGCACCAGGATAAGAGACTGTAACCAGAGTATTAGGCACTTTCTCACCCTTGCCAGTATTGCCACGAGTACAACCAGCTTTCAGGATTTCGCTAATCATTACCGCAGTGGTTGGGGTTTTACCAACGCCCGGATCTGCAATCAGTCGATAGCGGATAGGGTGAGAAGTGACGTAGTTTATAAATTCGTCAGGAGTCCCAACCATCAGCTTAATTTCATCTGTTTTGATGGCTGGGCCCATACGGTAACTGACCACAATACAATCCGTTATTTCTAGCTTGCGAACGCTTGTTATTTTGAATAGTCCTAACTTTTTAGCCAGCGTGTCAGAATGCTTGCTGATTGCTTCTGCAATGGCTAAGGTATGCACAGACCGGGAATAGCCATAGCCAATGTCTACAACACCGTCAGGCTTCACTTGAAAGCCTTTAACGCTCAAAGCTAGCCTGAGATCACTAAACAAGGTACGCGCTATTTCGTTGGCGATTTTCCCGTTGATATCAAAGCCAAATTCACCATACACGGGTTCTAATAAATCACCAAGCAATTGTTGCTGTAGCTGACCTACACGCTCGTTTAGTAGCTCGATTTGCTCTACATAGTTTTGGCGCTCACTGGTGATCGCTTCCCCAACCTCATCTAAATTTTCGTTGTAGCTACTTGCCAAACTCTTGATAATTTCGGCTTTACTTTGATGACCATGCGCTACCTTCTCACCCCAGGTTTGCAACCTTCTGAATAGCTGCATAGCTTCAGAGGTAATAGAATCGTGTTCATGATAAATCTTTTCTAATTCCTGTGACTTGGCAAGTTGAAAGCGTTTGTTGGCTTCCGTTTCTACTTGAGTTTTAAAGTTAAATTCCCATTGCTCAGTCTCACTTTCCAGATATTCAATACGCTGGGTATCTTTTTGAGTCTGTGTAGATAATTGATTTAATTTGGCTTTCAGTTGGGCTATTATTGCTGTGCTTTCTAGTTTGTTATGACCTAACGAGTTGATGGTATTTCTCGCTTCTTTGAGTTCATCTTTCAAAGATTCTAGCTGGCTGTTAACAGTGGCTAATTTGGACTTGCAGTTGTCAGAATCTCTGATGATCTTATGCAGCGTTTGACCTGCTTGTTCATTCTTACTTTCGGCATGGTTTAATAGTCTTTGTGATTTAGTATCCGCGACTAGATAAGTAATAAAACTTGCTGGCAACGCCCCTACACCAAGCATAGAGATTAGTTTGGCTGTACCGTTGGTAAACCCTCCAGAAGCAAACGCCAAGCCAGTACAGAAGCCAAATACACCAAGTCCTAACCCGTGTATTGCTTTCATTGCTTCACCTCTATATAATCGCCTAACTGTGCCTTAAAACTTGATAATTTCCCTTGAGATTCAATAGTTTTTAGCCGTGATTCCTCAGCTTTAATGGAGGCTTGCAACAGTTTTTGATTTAGTTCGTCTTTGCTATGAACGGAAATGCTTGTATCGGCAACCGTCTTCACTTGGTTGACATCTAAAACAACTGATTTTTGGGTAGTCACTTCTTTTTGATTAAGGTAATCTAAATAATTACCTTTGACTTTCTCAATCTCAGTAGCCGCTTGGATGCCAGCACCAAAAGCCTTTGAGTGTTTACCAATTACAGTAAATTTCTCGCGTGTCAGGTCAAGCGCTGCTCCGGTAAGTTTCAATGCCCGTGTAGAACCTTCATAGATTTTCATACCTTTATCTAGCTGGCTTTGGCTTGCCTGCGGAAGAGTTTCAGGAGGATTTAGCGGATCTGAAATATGATACTGATTGGGCTGGAATGGTGGCATCATTCCCGGTACTAAGTCAGGGGTGACAGTTAGTAAGCCAGGAATGCGACTATCTATCGGAATAGTGGCAGGTGATGTGGCAGATGTGGAATTAGTGCTAGATGTCGAGTTCTGTTTACGTCCTGCCAACTTTTCTGCTACAGCAATAGCAGCTGCTTTTGTAGTGTCTATTTTAGCCATTGTTCAAAAATTTTCTGGTGTTGACTAGGGATTGATATTTAATTTCCAATTGCCTAAATGCTTTGTCGATTTCGCTAAATTCAAGCGCTAATTCCTCATCTAAATCGTATTTTTTGAGGACAAGATTTAGCTCTGTTTCATCCGTCTTTGCATCCTGAATTTGGCTGTTTAAGTCATCTTGCATGGTAGTATTGACGGGTATCTGATGCTTAAAAGCTCTCAAAACTATTGAGAGCATTAATTCTGGCTTTATCTGCTACCAACTGTGTTCTGTGGAGTTGGCAGCAAGAATTATTCTGTAAAACCTTCAAACTTAGCTACCTCTGAGTCACCAGAAGCAGCCCATTCCAGATAGTTGAAATATTGCTTAACATCACCAAAAGCTACATCACAATCGAAACGCAAACCTTTAAACTGTGGATGCTGGCGGATTTGCCCAAGTAATTCCTGAGCTTGAGAAACTAGCTCTGGTAAGGAATTACTGCTCATATTTACTTCTGGTTCAGTGCCGGAAATTGTAAAAGTCATGGCGTTAGTACTCTTTCTAATAACCAGTTAACGAAGTCGAGGGGAGATAACAGGATGTTGATCGCTCTCACGCGATTAGCTTTTTTCCCAGTTCGGTGATGATGCCTTCAATTTCTTGGGTCAGGTCAGTTTCATCTGGGGTAACTTCTGGCTTTTGCTGTGCAAGTCCAGCCAAATCTCTAATCGCTCCCAAATATCCTTGCTTTTGGTGTTGCCAGTGCTGATTGATACCCTCTGCTAGTTCGGCATCTCGCACAGCCAAGTTATTTAGAATCAGTTGGTTCTTAACTTGGGCTATAGCGTCTACTGCTGCAATTTCTTCTGATGCCTGTCTAGTTAGCTGGTCAATCAGCGTCAGTTGGGCGTTAGGGCTTGGGGATTGGGTAGGGGCTGTTAGATGTTGCTGTTGCCCTTGTAGGGATAGGGCATTTTGTGGCTGTTCTGTAGCTGGCTCAGATGTTTGCTGTGTTAAATTTTGTGAATTTTCAGGTAACTCTGAGGTGCTAGCCACAGTTGGTAATTCTGGCTGAAAGTATGAGGCGATCGCTTCTAAATCGGCTTCCGAAACTGCCTTTACAGTGTCAAAATCATCCGGGCGAACATGGCTTAGAGCCAGTCTCAAGCTTTGTTCCGTGGTCATGTACTTTCTTGCAGCATCATGAATGCTTACTGTGTCTGCTGTTGGTGCTGTGCTTCTCTTCCGTGCTGCCATGATTTACGCTCCCTTTTGTAGTTTCTGTAATTGCTGGAATGCTTGCTGATAGCGGTATCTAGAAAAATCATTCGGGTTTTTGGCGATATAGCCTTTGACGCGATCGCCACGTCGTAGCTGTGCCATTAATCGCCCTACTCTCCCCAAAACCCATGCTTGATATGGCGACAAGGGCGACTCCCGATCGTGAGTGTTGTCGGCTTTTTTCGGGTAAGCATCTCTGAAACTAGGGATTCTCCAGAAAGCTAAATTCTCCCAAGTGACCAAAGTCGAACGGCTAACACCCAAGACCTCAGCTAAATATGTCTTGGTAGATGGGAAATCAAGGAAGGAGTCTAGGTCTGTAGAATGTTTGCTCCGTCTAGGTTTCATCGGTTTACTACAGTAATCAATGTGAATCAGATAGTAACTAGCTAGCAATCAGAATAAGTACACATCACAATGTCGCTCCTAATCGCTAAACCCCTTACTGTGTAAGTCGCTGGGGTACTCGTAGGACGCTAATTAGTGGCTTGTTGTTGATCGATTGCCTTAGATGCTACTATAACCCTAACCACGTTAATAACGCAATACACCCATTTACCCTAATGACTTGATTTATCCTTAAGGGGATAATCAAAGGTATGTAAATGTGGTAAATCTGTTGTGACTGAAGAAAAACAAGTAACTTACAAAATGTTTCTACCTGAATCTATGAGGGCTAGATTCAAGTCAATCTGCGCTCTCAAAGGTGTAAGCATGAATGAGGTTTTGCTTGAGCTAGTAGAAACTTGGGTAACAGAAAACGAAGCCCACTCATCTAAAACTGATAGAGGCAAAGGAGCGGCATGAATGTAAAAACCATCAACCCTTTTGAATTACCATCACTGCCATTAGACAATTATTTACAATTGCCCAGTTATCAAGCTATTTACTTTGTCTTTAGTGAAGATGAGATTGCTTATATTGGCAAGACTAAGAACCTTACTCAAAGGTTGAAAGCGCACAATAGACGCAAACAGTTCACCAAAATGGGAGATAAAACCCGTATTGCATGGCTTGAGTGTAGCGATACGCAACTATTAGGACAGATAGAAACAGCTTTAATTAACTATTTCAAACCAAAGCTCAACGGAACAAATAATCCCGATGCCAGCGATAGATTGACTGTTTATTTCTCAGACGACACCATTCTTAAAAAAATTGAAGAATGGGCAAAAGAAGAAAATAGAAGTGCTAGCAATCTTGCAGCTACTTTACTCGCTAAAGCAGCACAGGATAAAGATAAACAGGAGAAATCAGCATGACCAACGCACAGCGACTAGACCATGTAGAGGATGAACTAGAGACAGTTAAGCAATTGCTACTGTCTGCTGCTAGCTATGCAGAATCAGCCAATGAGAAAATTGACCGACTAGGTACTAAAGTTGACGAGATGGCCAACGCCCAATTAACAACCCAAGCACAACTTGGCCAGTTAAGCGAACGGGTTGATTCTTTTATTTTCAATACACAACGTCTGTTTACCCAACAGGCAACAGTTTTAGAGCGACTTGAGGAAAATCAGCGTACTAACAACGCTGCATTGGAGCGTATCGACCGGATCTTAGACTACCTGTTACGACAACAAGGTAACAACCATTGATAAACCCGTTTCTTGCTTTTTTCTTACCAAGTAGCGATCGCAGTTTGTAATGTATGACCTATAAGACAGGAATAGCAACAATTTCAGGAGAAGCATACAGGATTGCCGACAGTGAAGGTAGGGCTATAGCTTCCTTTACTCCTCCACAACTTATTAAAGATATTGACTGGGATACGCTTACAGATGCCCAAACATGGCTACTCTCAGAAATGGTTTTTGAATGGGAGGTAATTGCTTACTGGCTTGTTTCTTGTCGGACAAAAGCGGTAAATATTAAACGGATGCCATTTACGCACCCAGATTTCTTAAACCAAAGAGCAAAAGCTGAATTATACAACATCCAACTTGATTTATGTGCTGCAATTTGGAAGGCAATTGAATTTAGCCATCATTACCCAACCCTTTACTGCTGGTGGATAAAGTGCATTACAGAAAATCAACAAAGCCAAGTTAAATCAATTCTGTTGTCTAGGGATAGTATTGCAAAAGGAGAAACAGAAGACAGACTAAGAATACTTAGAAGATCGTTAGACAAAGGAATTATCCCCTTTAAAAAATCACATGAAAATATTCATCTTTACAGAATGTTTGACTCTGCGATAAGTATGGGGCTTGACAACAAACTGGTTAAAAAACTTTGGTCTGAATATCTCAAAGGATTGGGGAAACTAGCTAAAGAATTAAAAGTCAACAGCGAAATAAAAGCAATTGCTAATCTAGCAGGGCGTTTAAATTACCGCGATCGCCATACTCTTAAACGAATACCTGTAAACCGTGTAAAAAAAGATACTTTACTGAATATTCGCGCGAAATTTGCATTGCCTGCCTAGCAAGGCTTACGTTGAAATCATCAGCAAAAAAAATGCTGAGTGCAGCCCCCTAGTTATGTCGAACGTTTCTCAGGCGTTCACCAGGGAATCTGAAACTCAACAGATTCCAAAAATTTCAATTCAATTAGTACGTCTAGCTTAACAATTTTATTGACATAACTTCAAGGGGCTGTGATTTGTAAACACCTTACAAAATTACAGCAATGAACAAAAAACCCAAAAATAGCTCTAAAAAAGCCTTTAACCATAAGCATTCTAGCAAAATCTCCCCTGGTGGTCAACTTTTTAGCCTGCTCATGGAACTCATTACCGACAGAAGATTGACTGAATCTGTCGAAATTCTCGAAAAAGCAGGCTATCACGACAGCTTAGTAATTTTCTTCATACTGGCTAACCTTCAATATGAGGTGGCAGTATGAGCAAGTTTACCCCTACCTCTAAAGCAAATCCTTGTTTGTCTTGTAGCGATACTAAAGGCAACTGCCGACATCAGGATATAGAAGAAATTATTCTCTGTATGTCTGCCAATAGCAGCCGCAAGGGTGAAATTGTTGAGGGTGGCTATAA
The DNA here is from genome assembly GCA_964252435.1 of uncultured Nostoc sp. Lineage (GTDB taxonomy): Bacteria > Cyanobacteriota > Cyanobacteriia > Cyanobacteriales > Nostocaceae > Nostoc. The sequence goes on along the minus strand of CAXUOL010000001.1, from coordinate 58,274 downwards.
AGTCATCGATTTTACCCAAGATGGGTTATGGGCAGTTTTAAAGCTCGACAATCAGCAATGGGCAGAAGAACAAAAACAGCACTGGGCTGATGAACAAAGACGACGGCGTGAAAAACTCCAATGGGAGGAGCAACAGAAGTTAGCTAAATTGATTTCCATCCCCGACCGGGATGAACAATACCGCCGCATCGTTGCCACACTGGGATTAAACCAAAAACACCGCATCTCAGAACTGTCACAGAGACGCGGCTTAAATTCTGAAGAGATTGATTTTGCAGTTTCTCAAGGGTGGCTAGCAAGTTGGAAGCCAGGGTTAAAAGTTGATGCTCCCCCGTCTTTGGCTGGGGTATCTGGAGGGCAACTAACAGGGGTCATCGGGCTTGCGATCGCGGCTGTAAACCTCAACGGTGAAATTACAGGATTTCAAATAGCCAGTGACAACCGTGTAAAATTTGGCAATTATATTTGGCTATCATCTGCCAATAAAGGCGGGAATGGGCCACACCTGCCAAGCGGTGAATTACCTGTATTTCTCTGGAGGCATCCAGAAGCCGAACAAATCACAGAAACTTGGTTAGTAGAGGGTGGGTTAAAGTCGCTGATTACAGCTCTGGAATTGTGGTTTAGGCATGGACGTAAAGACATCCAAATTATTGGAGCAGCAGGGGCAAACTGGCTAGGCTCAATCAATGCAGTGGTAGACGGGCTAGGGCAGACTAGTAAAGTTGTTTTATGCCCAGATGCTGGAAGCTTAGATAATTCTCATATCCTAAGTAATTACAAGAAAATTATTGAAGAATTAACAGGTAGGACTTACTCAGTTAGTGTTGCTTGGTGGGATCAGCTAGAAAAAGGACAACACCCTGACATTGATGAACTTGACAACATTCTTGGCTTTGATTTAATTACACCAGGGGAATTTTTCTCACTGGCTGATGAATCAGAATCTAAAGATGATTCTCAGGATTGGGCGTGGCGTAACTGGTTAAAAAGTCGCCGTTATACACCCGATATTGTGGTTAATCAATCCAAGTTCAGATTTGCTCAAATACCTGATAAAGATGTCATTATTTCGGCTAAATCTGGGCTAGGTAGTGGTAAAACAGAAGCACTCATTGAGCTAATTAGGCTATGTTCTAATCGTGCTTTTATGATTGGTTATCGCAACAATTTACTATTGCAGACTGGTAATAGAGCAAGTCAAGTAGGACTAAAAATATACCATTTAAATGATGATGATGGACGTTATTTTGTGGCTGATAATGCTACTCATCTAGCGCTTTGTCTTGACTCGATTCACCACATCGACGGCTATTTCAAAGGGGTCGATATTTACCTGGATGAAACTGTCTCAGTTCTGCTTCATGCTACCAACGGTGGCACACTGAAAGAAGAACAAGGCAGAGCTATAGCAATACTCTCAAAAGCTTTACGAGAGTGCAATAGAGTGATTTTACTCGATGGTAACTTGGCTGACATCTACGTTGATTTTATAGCCAAGATAGCAGGGAAGAAAGTAATCAAAATTGAAAATAAAACTCAAGTTGCCCCACACACCTTTAAATTTATTGTTGGTATTGATGAAGATGGAGAAATTAAAAAACGGGATAAGTCACCACTAATTAAGGCTTTATTATCTGATGATGTAAGGCCCTGGATTGCCAGCGACTCTAAAAACTTGACAGATAGGCTTGATGAAATTCTTAGACAAGCTGGGAAATTTGGTTATGTTTTAAACAAGGATACTAGCGGCGAACTTTGGGCTAAAGAGTTCTTGGTTAACCCAGACGCATTTATCGAAAAATATAAGCCAGATTATTTTATAATTTCGCCCACTGCGGAATCTGGGGTAAGTGTTACTGTCAAGAATTATTTTACAGATAAGTTTACTTTTTTTACTGGTGTTCAAGGTACTAACAGCCAACACCAAATGCTGTTTAGGCTTAGGGATAACACAATACCTCACTATGTGTTCTGTCCTGAACAATCAACAATTAGGGACAGAAATAACCCGAAAAATTATTCAGCTAAAGCATTCTCAAAATTGCTGGATGAGAAAATTATTCAATCAGCTATACTTGCGGCTGATGGAAATAATAGCAAAATGCTCGAAATAATTGGTAACGCGATCGCTCGTAGTAATGATGATTGGTGGCAGTTGTCTTCTCAGTTAGGAGCGCTCGATAATTTCGAGATGAATAATCTAAGAAAATGCTTGATTCATGCACTAGAAGAAGTTGGGCATAGTGTTGAGATTTGCGAGTGGGAAACTGATGATGGAGCTAAAGCCAAAGAGGAAGCAGCCAAGGAAGTTGTGAGAATGCGCTATGCTTTCGAGCTTTATCAAGCTATTGAATTTAATTCAATTGATGAAGCTAGCAAAGTTGCTAAGTCAAACCCTACGAAGGAAGTACAGCGACGAATAGAGAAAACTTGGCTACTAGATGCACTACCAGAAATCAAGGAATCAAGCCTATGGGATGCTGAATTTATTGCTGATTATTACCTTAAAGATAAAGAATTTATCTCAAAGCAACGACGATTTTATTTTCTCAACAACTTTGAGATATCTAAAAAGCGAAGTGAGGTTAACTGGTATTACATGGCCACTAACCAAAATTTCTTTTTAGCTCAGGCTAAGGGTGACAGTCACCAAAAAATTTGGGCATTGCAAGAGCTAAATATTCTTCAGTTTTTAGATGGAGAGTTTCATAAAGATTCCCCGGCAGTGGTCAAATTAATTAACACGGTCAGAGAGCGCAATGATATTGCCTTGGCTCTCAATACTGTACCGAAGCCTGAAACTGAATCTAAAAAAGAAAACATTGGGTTTTTGCGATCGCTACTCGATAGCATAGGGGTTAAGCTAGCAAAACCAGTTAGAAAACTTGTTGATGGAGTACGGGAGCGGGTCTACTGTGTCGATAATCCAGCCATGCTTTCCCCTGTGAGAGTAGAAGTTTTGCAGGCGATCGCTCGTAAATTTGACGGCTATTTACAATCAGAATCGGTAACTAAGGTGAACTGGGAAGAATCACCACCACTAAATCCGGTTATGGAGATAGCAGCGACAGCAGAAATAACAGCAGAAATAACAGCAGAAATAACAGCAGAGATAACAGCAGAGATAACAGCAGAGATAACAACAGTTGCAGAGACAGAAATTACTGCCACTACACAGGCGATGGCTACGCCCAGAGCAGGCATTGCGGCTGAGTTACCAGTTGAAAATCAGCAGTCAGAAGCGGTAATTGAGAAACTGATAAAAGCGTCTAATTGGGAAGAAGTTGGGGTAAACCAAGCCGAGATTGATGAAGTTTGGCCGCTACTTTCAGAAAACCAGCGTTCGCATCTCTGGCAACTTCATACTGAATATCAGCAGCAATTGTCTTTAGAGGAATTGGCACAGCAGGCGATCGCTACACAAGCTGAAATTAAGGAAACGGGTTTTGGTTCCCACTTCCGAAGCTATGTTTTGAAAGCTGTCTTCAGGGGAATAGCGATCGCTCGGAAATGCTGGGGCGACAAGCAAGAATGCTCAATTCCTTTAAATCAACTATTGCTAGCCACTGGTTAGAGTTTGTGTACCTAGTCAATTTTCAGAACACCAAACAATCATGACAAAAACAAAAATATCATATTTAGCAACCCCTGAAGAGGTAGCGGAGTATTGGCAAGTCCTTTTGCAGACTTTCTGATGGATTAGACCAGATAAAAAACAGTTGAAATCCATCACTCGCTAATTTCGTGTTCAAACTTGATAAATAACGGGAACAATAATTATGTAGATGTGTAAATATATAAAATAACAATGAGTGGAAAAAAGAAACCCTGGCTGCCTATAGTTATCGCAGCACTTTTAAGTTGGTTTGGCGTTAGTAAAATCCTGCAAATTACGAAAGATTATTCAGCACACCAACAAGCAATTACCGATGTACAGGCAATCGTTAATGAAAATAGTAATATTAATAGTATTCCCAATTTGGATGCTTTAAAAGCAAACCAAACCAAGATACAGCAAACCATTGAAAAGCTAAAACTCGTTCCAAATCTACCAGGATATCCATATCAGAATGCCCAAAATCAAATATCACAGTTAAATCAATTACTTGCTAAACTTGACTCAAAAATCCAGGTTGAAGAAGCAGCTTTCAATAATTTACAAGCTGCACTTAAATTAGATGAGGAAGCAGCAATACTAGTCCAAGAGAAAGCTTACTCCAATAATTGGCAAGAAGCGAAAGGTAAATGGCAGCAGGCAATTAGCATTTTAGAAAAAATTCCTACAGCTACCTATGTTTCCGATACAGCAAAGCTTGGGATATTATCTGTAAAACGCAACTTTAATGATGTAGATAAGGTGATTACAAGTGAACAAAAATCACTTCAAAACTTTTCATCAGCAGTTGAATTAGCTCAAAAAGCTACTAACCTTACTAAAGATACTACATTAATCACATTACCTGAATTATTGAATGCAAAGTTGCAATGGCAGCAGGCAATTAATTTACTTGTAAATGTTTCTTCGGCAACTAATCTATCTTTGAAAGCACAATCCCAACTTAGCATTTATCGCAATAATTATCGCCAAGTTAGTAATGCAATTGATGAAATTAAAAAATGTCTAACACAAAAAACTAGTTTTGAGAGTGAATGTACAGCAAGCGTCTCATTATATATTAGTCCTCCTGAAACCCTAACCGCATTGCTCGAAGATATCAAAAAAGAAGAAGATGCTAATAATCAAATTGCTTCTTCTGAATTTAACAGTACATCTGGTACTTCCTCAGATACTTCAGATGAATCTAGCAGTAGTAACTATAGCGGCTATAGTGGTGGTTACAGTAGTGGTTATCGTAGCCATTCCGGTTCAGTTTCCGTAAATGGATACACTCGTAGAGATGGAACTTACGTCAATAGTCACACCCGCAGCGCTCCAGGTTCTCGTGTAAGTGGTTTTGGTAGTTTTCGTGCTGGAGGAGCGAGTTCATGAACGATGTTAGGCATAAGTTTTACCAGCAGCATCAAGATATATTTAGCTGGTACGATGCCGATGAATATGCTTGCTATGAGGTGTTAATGGTTGCACCGGAAACCATAGAAAAAATCAAGCAAGCAGCAACAAGAGTTTGGCAGGTTTTAAACCATGCGGCTCTGGTTATGAAGCAGTTTGATGAACGGACTCTAATTGAATTTGATTATCCTCAATCAACCCTACGATTAATCAAAAATAATAAGCAAGTGCCTTTTATTGCCCGATGCGATTTTGCAGTTGTTGGTGATAATATCTACCTGCTTGAATGTAATGCGGAAGTGGCGACTTTTATAGTCGAAACATTCAAAATAAATGGGATAGTCGCTAAACATTTTGGGAAAGTAGACCCGAATATTAACGCTGAAGCAGTTCTTCAAATAGGGCTTAATCAATATATTGAAGAATCTGCCAAATATCTCAATAAATCTCCTGAAGACTGCAATATTATCTTTGCAGCCCTATCTGAAGCTCTCGAAGATATTGGTACTGTTGAATATTTAATGTCTTTGTGCCATTATCAATCTGCTTTTTGTCCAATCGAAAGTATTGCAATGGATCAGGATGGCTGCTACGACCATAGAGGTGAAGCAGTCGATATAATCTACCGCATATACCCAACAGAATGGATGGTAGAAGATAAAGACCCCGAATTTGGAGTAAGTCTCTGGGATTATTTTGAACCATTAGTCTATTCAAGGAAGCTAGCTTTAATTAATCCTGTCAGTGCTTTTGTAATGCAAAATAAAGCGTTAATGGCTTTAATTACAGAATTAGGATTTGATTTTTTTAGTCAGAATAATTTGGCAGGATTTGAACATTTTTTACCTACATTTATGGAACAAGATAAAATCAATCCTCCCTTAGTGTCAAAACCCACCTGGGGGAGAGAAGGGAGAGAAGTTAAAGTTATTAAAAGTAATCAAGAAATAGCTTGTAACCCAGACCCAGAGTACGCTTATTTTGCTAAAATTTACCAAAAATATGCTGATTTACCAATTATCAAAGTAGAAGGAGAAGAGTATAGATTGCAGTTATCTTGCTTTTTGATCAATGGCGTTGCTGAAGGAGTGGCAGCAAGAATTGGTAAAGATGTGATTAATAATAACTCGAAATTTCTGCCAATTGGGTTTTAGGGGGAGAAGGGAAGAAACGGGAAAGTCGAATTTAGAATTTACCACCCAGCAGGCAAGGCAAGAAGGCGAACGCTTAACTTTGGGATTGAATCATGAACACGCTCTAAAGACTTGATAAAATTCTGCAAAGTCATAATTGTAGACAATTAAGATTGAATCAGACCATACTTGCAACTTACTGGGATTCCCAATTTGGGGTGTATTCAGTTTCCGATTAGCATTTATCTAGGCTGGATTAGCGTGGCAACCATTGTCAACGTAGCGTGTGCCTTGTATTTTCACGGGTGGAATGGTTGGGGGATTTCTGCTGTAATCTGGACTCTCATAATGTTATTGATAGCAACAGCAGTTGCAGCATTTATTGTCATCCAGCGTCGAGACATCGCTTATACAGGAGTAATACTCTGGGCATTGGTAGCGATCGCACTCAAACACTTTGATAACTCAATGCTCAGAAATGCTGCGTTGGTTTTGGCAATTGTCCTAGTTTTGACCGCTACGATTAACAGCTTACGCCCCCAACAAGAACATATTTAAGTGCGATGGCGTACCCGCCCACTGTAGGCTCACGCCCCAAAATTAACATTCATTGATGATGTCCTCACTAGCACCCTATTGGCGTAATACACTCAAAGTAAGAAGTCGGGTAGTTGACCGTGGAATTATCAACGCTACAAGGACAACCAGCAAGTATTCTCGGTTTGGCAGGGCAACAGTCGATAGATGCTGCAACTGTTTTGTTGGCATTTGAAGCTGGAATCAATTACTTTTTCTTTTACAATTTGGAATCTGAAAACTTTTTGGGTGGCTTAAAATCTCTCTTGCTAACAAACCGTGAGCAGGTCTTGGTGGCAACGGGGAGTGAAAACCGAGATATACAATCTTTACGCCTTTACCTCGACTCTGTGCGCTATCGCCTAGATGTCGAGCAGGTGGATGTATTTTTTATTGAATATGTCTCCCCTGGTGACGACATGGCTCAGGTTCAGGCGTTGCTTGATGAACTTTATTCGTGGAAAGATTTTGGACTTGTGCGCTACGTGGGAGTTACCACACACAATCGAGCTATTGCTTTAGAAATGATAGAACGTCATCAGTGTGATGTGTTGATGCACCGCTACAATATGGCACATCGTCAGGCTGAACAAAACGTTTTACCTGCTGCTCAAAAAGCTAGTATTCCCGTGGTGGCATTCACTTGCACGCGCTGGGGAACGTTACTCAAAGGGCATCACAACTGGCACGGAAAGTTACCTACGGCAGCAGACTGTTATCGCTATACACTAAATCATCCAGGGGTGCGTCTGGCGCTCACCGCCCCCAAAACTAGGCAGCAATTAGAAGAAAATCTCGCTGTTCTGCAAGCGCCCCAAATTGAAGCCGAAGAAGTAGCTAAATGGCACTCATACGGGAACTTGATTTATGGTAATGGGCAAGACGCATTTGATACTCAATGGGTTTGAGAGGAGCGATCGCATAACACGAAACCATATTGGGATTTGACTGGGATGCAGACCTTTTTCTTAGAGGAAATTTGGCTCAGTAGCTGTTGCTCAGGCATACCTCGCAGCGTCGCACTTTGACATGATCCATCTGTAAGATAGCCATGTAATAGATGCTTGAATATAGAAGTCAAACAAAAAACCAATTATACCCATGTCGGAAATTGAAAACTTGGGAGTGAGTGTAGAAGAGTATTTAGAGGGATTGGCAGCAGGGATTGACATTTTAGAGTTGAAGCGGTTAGAAGCAAGGGGAATTCCCACCAATTTAGCTTTAGAAGTGATGGCGATTATACCAAAGGTAATCAATGGCACAGCCACACCTGAAGAGGTTGTCCGAGGACTAATGATTATGTCGCCATCCTTAAGAGAGCAAATTGAATAGTTTCGAGAATTACCACATTGGTTTACTTTGGGTTGTCGCCTTGCATCAGTGCATCTAACTGAGCTAACAACTTCTCTACTTTGGATTTTTTCTTCGGATCATCCCACACTTTCGCTTTTTTGAAGCGTTGAAAAGTATCATCAACGCGGTCTTTTATGGATGCTGATTCTGTTTGCTTTGATGACTCTGATTTAGACTGCTGCTCAATTTCTTGAATCTTACGCTTGATTTCGCTCAGTGAGAGATTGTAAGCGATCGCATCTTCTAAGAATTGTTTTCTTGTTTTTTCATCACCAACTCGTGCGATCACTTTGGCTTTACTTGTCTCCAGTTTCCCCTGACGTAATACCTCTAAAATGTCACTGGGCAAATTGAGCAATGGCAAACGATTGCTGATAAAAGAGTCTAGTTTAATATTGCCGAGCGAGGTCAAAACCTCCTCCACTACACTAATGACATCATTGCCAATAACGTTATTGGCAGCAGTTCTACCACGCTGTTGGTTTTGAATGTGATGTAGCAGTGGTGGTACTTCTTGGGGTGAAATTTTTAATTTGACAGCCAAAAGTCGCACAATCCCATCAGTTTCTTCAAGGTCAGTGAGTCCCGAACGAGCGAAGTTTTCTATGAGGGCAATTTCTAGAGCATCTTCATCATTGAGTTGACGAATGACTACAGGGACTTCTACCAATTCCAGAATGTGTCCTGCTCTGTAGCGTTTTGCCCCTGCTACTACCTCATGTTTGTCACTGCCAGGGATAGGACGGACTAAAAGTGGTTCTAGAATGCCGTTTTTTCTGGCAGTAGCAACAATTTTGTCTACCTCTTCTGGGTCGATGTAGTACCGCAGTTCTGCTTTAGGCAGCACAATCAAACTTAGGGGCATAGTCGCCTTAGTTTGGTTAGCATCATCCCTAAAGATAAACTCTTCTACCATTCTTCTATCTCTTGCCATTGGTTACTCCCAAGGCTTCGGTAAAAAGTGCCTCAAAATCTTTGGCGGCGCGTTTAGCTGTTGCTCCTGGTAGTCCCCAAACCGTCGTGCCTTGCCCTGGTGCATCAGCAATTACCTGTAAGTCATACACCATTGTTTTTAGTAAAGGAAACCCTGTGTTTTTTTCTGATAATGCTCTTTGGGCATCTTTGAGTAATACAGTTCCTTTTTTTGCGTGATTTAAAAATAAACCAACATGGGGCATACCACCTCGCAGTTCTCTTGCCTGCCGCAAAATTCTTACCATTTTTGATGTACTGTGCATATCTAGACCTGCTGGTTTACAGGGTACTAGGGCTAGGTCACATCTAGATAAAATTGCCTTGGTTGTTTCACTTAGGCTACCTGGCCCGTCTACAACTACAGCATCATATTGTTCTGCTAAAGTCGGCAGTTCATCAAATAAATCATCCGGGTCTATCATTGTTTTACACGGCAGTTGCAGGTCTTTCATCCAGTTAGTGCTACTCTGCTGTGCATCTGCATCTACAACTATCACTGTTCCTTGTTGGCTTAACCAATACGCCAGATGACCAGATACAGTGGTTTTACCAGCGCCCCCCTTCTGGTTTGTTAGCCCAATAATCATAATTTTTAGACGATACCTGCTAAATGTACTACTGCGCTGACATCACGATTAACTTTCACTATTTAGCAGCAATAGTATCAGTTTTTGGCGTTGCTGAATCAAGGGATGATTCTTGTAGGGTGGGCGTCTCGCCCGCCCTGAAATACAAGGGACGGGCAAGATGCCCATCCCACAAAACTAGCAAAATCATCCCGCAAATATGCAACGCCCAGTTTTTTTATGAGATGACTTGATAGTACTGCGATGGCTCCGCCCACCGCAGGCATCGCATCCCATTAGATAGGCCCTTTGCCAATAACGTTATTGGTGGAAATGCTTTTGTGAAAATCAGTGAAGTTAATTGTGCGAACTTCTCATGCAATGGCATTATTGGCTCATCTGGTAATTTCATGCTTTATGCCGTTAAATTGATGAAATATTGAGCGATGGGATGAATAACCGAATTCATCATTGCGTTCATAATATTGTTGAATCCAATTCTGTAAAAAATCAAAAGTTTGTGCCTGTTCTTCAGGCGATTGGAATTTATGCACTTCCCAAGGGCGATTGCGGTTATTTTCAAGACACTTATCAATGCCAGGATTGAGGAAATAAATTTCAGTTGAGAATTCAAGAGCAATTTTGAGTAGCGTAGTATAGCAACCTTCAATTACCCAAGCAGTATTATTTTTTATGAAGTCTCGTAGATCCCTAACTGAATCTTCGTGATTACGCCGTATGGCAATTTGGTTTGCTTCCCATGCAATAGTATCGAGGTCGAGAACTGGAATGCCGAAGTCTTTGCCAAGTTTATTGGCAAGAGTACTTTTGCCAGAACCAGAATTGCCAAATATTAAAAATCGATGCATAACAATGATTTAATTAATAGCGATCGCAAGAGTGGTTCCTGTGGAGCATCACACTCTTACTTATCATCTGGTAAATACAATCTGCTGCTGTCAATCGGACTACATCTTTATGCATATTATGATTTTTTTGTAAAGACATTGGCTACTAAAATTTAAAATAATAGCTTTAATAGAAATATAAGATAATTTCTCACTTAATTAAATGGTGAGAAAAAGGAGTTGCTATGTTGACTCACACGATACCTATGCAATGGCTAATAGAGCTAGTGCAAGAATATCGAAACATTACTAAACGCAATCTGTTTTACAAAACAGTAAATTTGGCTTCTTCACCTTCAGACTTTCAATGGATCAGACAACTGTATTATTTATCCTGCGACTTTACAGCAGCAGTGGCGTTACGTTATGGTAGCTGCCACGATGCACGTTTTCGTGATGCTTTTGGCGAACACGCTGCTGAAGAAGTGACGCACCCTGAAGAACTAGCTGATTGGATGCGTGAATCTGGCTTACTAGCTCCTGATGAACAACTAACTTCAATACCACCAACATTTGAAACTTTAGCGTTAGGGTCTTATTTTATCCGCTCTGTGATGCGTGAATCGATAGCACATCAGATTATTACGCTGAATTTGGTGGCAGAGGGGCTTGCTTACGACTTCTATGCCATTGTCAACCCTAAACTAGCCGAAGTAGGATTGACCCCTAAAGGTTATTGGTTGGTTCATCAAGAATCAGATATGGAACATCAAACTTTAGGGCTTGAGTTAATCCCAGAATGTGAGCGCAATTCATTGTGTGGCAGAGGATATACTCATACTATGTGGGAAGTGTTCAGCCTTTTTAACCAGTTATTATACTCTTGGAGTAGAATGCCAGTAGAACACAAACCCCAACTTCCTACACCTATAGAATTGGGTAGTTATAAGGGAAAATCCTAGTTGGTATTGAGCCGATAGAAAAGGGAATCCACTCTTGGAGGTACTGCCCCTCAATAATCTGTGTTATCAGCACAGCGCCTCAATGAGTCGGCTTCAGGTGGAAGGCGGAAGATGGAGGAATTGAACCCCCAGGTATTACCCTGCTCTAGTTTTCAAGACTAGTTGCCCTCCCTTGAGCAGCATCTTCCATATAAGGGGTGTCTGGCGGGACTTGAACCCGTTATGACTGGTTCCACAAACCAGCGCCGCGACCGCTTTGGCTTCAGACACCAAGAGTGGATTCGGTGAGGCTTGAACTCACAACCTCCTGTGTGCAAAACAGGCGCTCTCCCAATTAGAGCTACGAACCCATGAGCAGGAGTGGTAGGGGTCGAACCTACATTGCTCGATTTAGAAGATCGATGCCTTATCCATTAGGCAACACTCCCATAAATTGGTAGCCCCGGCAGGGATTGAACCCGCGACTTCCTCTTTGTAAGAGAGGCACTCTCCCAACTGAGTTACAGGGCTAAAAGAGCGATTGACGAGACTCGAACTCGTACCGTGAGTTTGGAAGACTCTGATGCTGCCATTACACCACAATCGCATTGAAGCTGGTGACAGGAGTTGAACCTGCAACCTACTGATTACAAGTCAGTTGCTCTGCCACATTGAGCTACACCAGCACTAATTTTGGTGACGGGGGCAGGAGTTGAACCTGCCGATGTTCAGGTTATGAGCCTGACGAGCCACCGTTGCTCCATCCCCGCATATTCACCAATACCCCTGACTGGATTTGAACCAGCAACTTCCAAATTTTAAGTTTGGCACCTCTTCCACTTGGGTTACAGGGGCAAGTTTTGGTGGGCGCTACAGGGGTCGAACCTGTGTCAGCCTGATTAAGAGTCAGGAGCATAACCGTTCTGCCAAACGCCCAAGAGTTGGTGGGTCGCCCAGGGGTTGAACCTGGATGAATCCGCTTAAAAGGCGGCTGCATACCCGCTCTGCCAACGACCCAATTTAATACCCTTGGTGGGAGTTGAACCCACAAAATCTGGTTTCTAAGACCAGCACGTTTGCCAGTTTCGTCACAAGGGCAAATGATCGGAATGGTAGGATTTGAACCTACAACCTTCAGCTCCCAAAGCTGCCGCGCTACCAAGTTGCGCCACATCCCGTTGCTACTCCTGACGGGAGTTGAACCCGTACACCGACTGTTTTTGAGACAGCCGCCTCTTCCAATTGGGCTACAGGAGTATAAGCTGGGAAGGAAGGAATCGAACCCTCAAACTTCGCATTCAAAGTGCGACGGCTTTGCCTGTTTGCCTACTTCCCAATAAATGGCTGCCCCAGTAGGACTTGAACCTACAACCCCCGCGTTAACAGCGCGTTGCTCTGCCATTGAGCTATGAGGCAATGTGCCAGTCCCCCAGATCCGGATTGAACGGATGACCTCCTGTTCTTCAGACAGGCGCTACTACCAACTGAGCTACCGGGGGATAAGGCGAAAACGGAGAGACTTGAACTCTCAATCTTCAGTTTCGTAATCTGAGATGTTATCCAGTTACACCACGTTCTCAAAGGCGGAGAGAGAGGGAGTTGAACCCACAGTGAGATGATGAATCTCACAACTGTTTAGCAAACAGCTTGCCCTGCCGATAGCAATCTCTCCAGAATGGGACGGGCTGGAATTGAACCAGCAACGCAAACGCGGCGGTTTTACAGACCGTTGCCCACACCAGTAGGCGAGCCGACCCATGAATTTGGTAGTGCAGACGGGACTTGAACCCGCTAATTACACGCTTGAAAGACGTGCCGCTCGGCCACTTCGCTTCTGCACCATGTATGCCATGTAAGTTGAAAAAGCTGTTGATTCACACACAGGAATTGAACCTGCATAGACTGTTTTAGAGACAGTTGCCTTACCATTAGGCGAGTATGTAAGCTTTTTCGGTCAGGACACGGCAACGCACAGACTAGGACTTGAACCCAGAACAACAGTTTTGGAGACTGTGGTGTTGCCATTACACCATCTGTGCATTTGGTAGCAGTGGCGAGAGTCGAACTCGCATATACCAAGTTATGAGCTTGGGGCTTTGCCGTTAAGCTACACTGCAACGTTTGGAGTCCAGGGCGAGA
>CAXUOL010000001.1:42777-44629 GCA_964252435.1 uncultured Nostoc sp. | reverse complement strand
GAGCTTGGGGCTTTGCCGTTAAGCTACACTGCAACGTTTGGAGTCCAGGGCGAGAATTGAACTCGCACAGTCGGTTTTGCAGACCAATACCCTACCGTTAGGCGACCTGGACATACTACGAGGACGACAGGAATCGAACCTGTGACCACTTGCTTCGGAAACAAGCGCTCTTTCCGACTGAGCTACATCCTCATTTGGAAGCCTTGACGGGAGTTGCACCCGCTTCTCTCTGACTGAGAATCAGAACGACTTATCTATTCGTCCACAAGGCTACACGGGGATGATGGGATTTGAACCCACGGTCTTTCGCACGAATACAGCGACTGCTTTAAACCGGACTAAGCTACACCCCCACGTTGGATGGCAATTATTTAGTTTTCATGGTTCAGAAGTGTTTGCGCTATGCCTTTTTGAGAGGCTGTAGTGCTTTACTACATATATACTACATAATGTATTACAAGGTGTCAAGGGCATACTACAAAATTTTGAGAAGAAGTGAGAGGACATTGTGATGTAATCGCGGTATTGCCCTCTCTGATTGAGTTTGAAGTAAATTACTCAGATTCACTCAGGCGTTGTGCGCTCCAAAACTGTTCGGCAAATGCAACTGCTGGGTGAATTGGGGCTTTAGGCTTGCTTTTGAGTACCATTCCAGCTTCATGAGGTAGGCGATCGCTCTTGATTGAATTACACTTCTCACACGCCGTTACAACGTTGTCCCAACTGTGCTGTCCACCTTTTGAGCGGGGTATTACATGGTCAAGCGTCAGATGCTTGCTGCTACCGCAGTATTGGCAGGTGTGGCTATCACGCTTTAACACCTCACGCCGATTTACAGGTGGTACTTTCCAATGGCGTTCGGGATTGCCAACAGTCAAGCGAATATGTTCGGGAACTTGTAGTACAACACTGGGTGAGCGCACTTCCCACTGCTTTGTAGTGCCAAAATTCAACGATTCTGCCTGACCTGTGACTAATAGCACGATTGCTCGTTTAATGTTGATACGTGCCAGTGGTAGGTAGTTTTTGGAGAACACCACCACCGAATTTTGTAATATGTGTGGTTGAGCTTGCATACGTTAAATCCACTCCTCAAAAAATAACCCCCGCCTCTGGTAAACAGGAGCGGGGGTCAGGTAGTTGATACTTTTTGCCCTATCTCGGTGCTATGAGACATTTGCACCTCCCGCTTTGGATAAGTTGGTCTAGATTCAGCCATCCGGCAATCGCTTCAAAAATGCCAACACTAGCAGATTTATCGCCGTCGAACCGATACATTTTCTCAAACGCAAACAGCGCGAATACTCTGCCTAAACCCTTGTTGGGTCGGCAATGCATCACGCTGCTAATGGTTAAGGAGAATCTGCTTATCATTGAAGGCTTGTAGTATTTGTAATCGAGACTTATATTAATAATACAGTTGTAGTATACGTTTGTCTACTGCACAATTTTGGGGACGGGCGAACGCTGCGTGAATGCCTTGGCGGTAAAGGCTAAATTTGCAGATGGGGCATCATTTTTTCTCAGCACAACCTTCTAAAACCTTATTCCCCAGGATAAAAATTGCCGAGTATGGATACTCTTTATCTGACATACCATCGCTACAGGCATCGACTTTTTTGATGATTAAGATATTGTTGCCTTTGCCTTGAAGTCGGTAAACTCGCATCAAGTCTGCGGGACGCGCCTCTGCTTTTAGAGGTGCAACATAGGAGAAGGTTTGCTGTTTTGTGTCTGGCGAAGAGTAGACAATTGCCTTCTTGCTCACAGTAACACTCCAAAAGGGTCCTGTACCCCTAGCGATGAATTCTTCACTACTCGTAGTTTCTGCAACAACGAGACTATTGCTAGT
>CAXUOL010000001.1:0-42677 GCA_964252435.1 uncultured Nostoc sp. | reverse complement strand
TAGCGATGAATTCTTCACTACTCGTAGTTTCTGCAACAACGAGACTATTGCTAGTAATAGATGATTCATTGGCAGTACTGCGACTGTTAGCTAGTAAGCTAGCGCCAAATAAGAGCAGAGTAACATAACAGATGAAACTTTTCATGTATCGAGGATAACACTAGTCACTCAAGCTTAAAGTAACCATATCTATATCTAGGCTACTATTAACTGTAAATTTTTCGGTGAGCAGGCAGATTTAAGTGGGAACCATTATTGCTGCCATTCTCCCTCTTCATCCCGAAGAACTAATTCTACCCTTAGTTTTCATACCTAATTTGCTTTTCCTCTTTCAGTTTGTTTTTCCTAGTTGAGGATGGCACCAAATCGAAACGAAATACGAGCAAGTCCTGAATCTGAATGCTGTTTTCGTAGCTTGGCTCAGGTAAATACCAAAAGTAGTCCTGGCGCACATGATCCATCCGAAATCCGCACTTTTGATAAAAAGCAATGTTGGCGATACTTGAATTAGACGTGCCGACGAGTATCTGTCTCTTGCCGCGTTGCCTCGCCTCTTGAATCAACCAAGCAACGAACTCTTTACCTAAACCTTGCCTTTGAAACTCAGGGGCTATACCAAGTTCCATAATTTCGCAGGGGTCGCTGCGCCATTTCATGGTTGCTGCACCAACCAAGTGTTCGCTGTCGTCCATGCGATATACAGCATCGACGAGGTTAGCAAGTCCCCATCGCAGCGCACGCTCCGATGGTTCTGCCAACAGTAGTATCGGAATCAGCGCTTCAAGTTCGTCGTCACGAGCTTGTCGAATAGCAATCGCCATTCATATTCCCCTTAAATCACAATTTATTTTTCAAAACTATAGTACCAAGTCAAATTAATCGATATAAACCAGGAAAAAGGAAATTAATCATCTAAAACTTAGTCCCAGGAAGGCTTTTAGAATTGAACTCTTCACAGTACAGTGAGTGATCGCAGTTAGCACAACTGGATCGCCCTCCATCCTCTAAGAAAATGAGGGGGCGATGCCTACGACAAGCTGCGCCTACGCACATATCTTAGAAAGGTATAGTACAAAAACTGCAAGCACTTAAAAATGATGCAAACACTACCACTTGAACTTGAATTAGCAGCATCTCAAATTGCTGCACAGCACTATCCACACAGGCGCTTCAAGCTAATTTATAAAATTGTAAATAATTTTATTGATATCGAATTCCAAGGATACTATACAGAGGATTTTGTTAGCTCACGCAACCGCCCATCAAATCCAACTGATAATTTTTACCGTGATAAAAAAATAGATTTCACAGTTGGTTATGGAAACAATCGACTCTCCGTATCTGCATGGTGGCGAGGAGCGATATTAACTTTTGATTACAATACTAAATATTGGAGCAATGAAGATGGAGAAGAAATTGCTTGTCCCTATCCAGATGGTGAAGAATTCGAGCAAATTGCAGCAGCACTTTATCCTTTGTTACAGCAGCATTACTAGCAAAGGATTGAGGGCGATCGCTCCCTTCACTCTTCATCCTCTAAGAAAAATGTATTATTCTTCTTCCTTGACAATATAATCACTCGTACCACATAAACTTAAGATGCACCAACCATTATCTTGCATCTCAATAGAAAAATGGTCTGATTCGCAAATCATGTACCAAGGAGCATGAAAGCTAACAGTTAGCCACTTCATGACATTGCCTGTTAAATACCAACTTTGCAGTTCTTTAGAATTAACCCCAAAGTCTCTATGCTCTATATAGGCATGATTTTGGAGATATTCAAATAAAGTTCCTATAATGATGTATTGTGTGCCCAAATTCATAGCGATCGCTCCTTATCCTAAGCAGAAAAACGACACAGCACACTATTACAATCTTCTATAACATCTTCGCCTTCTGCCTTGAAGACAATTAGATACCAGTTAAGCCCTCCCTGCTCTCTGTAGCACTCACAACGAGCAGGAAACCACTTTTCTGATATCAAAACTTCCAGACAATCACCTGCATGGATAGGTTTATCCATCAAATAAAGGCGGCTTCCACCGCTTTCTTGCCGTAGCTCTAGCTGTTCCATAATACCCCCTCATCTTCTAAGAAGATTGCACAAAAAAGAGCGATCGCACCTCATCCTCTAAGAAAAAGTTCTAATTTTCTGGAATTCACTATCTAGGCGTTGTAGTCCTTATTAGAACAGCGACTTATAAATAACTTCTATAAATAGCCCTTGGGGAATATAACCCCATCCAAAGCCCAGTCATCGTAACTGGGTTTTTGGTTTAAGTGCGATGCCTGCGGCGGTAAACTACGCTCATTGGCCAAGACACGCGACGCCGATAGCGTTAGCGGAGCGGTAGCGAGGTAGGAGCGTCATAGCCCGTCGCAGACATCGCCTTTTTTAATCAAGCATTAACCAAAATTTACCAAAAATATTTCTTGTTTATGTATATGTTTCTAAGTAGAGTTTCATAAATTCTTTACTACTGTTTCTCATGAAAATTCGTAAAACTTTGCTTGGATTAACAATTGGTGTACTTCCCACAGTCAGCATTTTGGATATCTGGAACATTCAAAAAGTGAAGGCTGACTCTTTAATTGATACCAATTCTGAACTGAAAGTTTGCAGCAAATTTGTCGCTGGTACATACCTCACGACAATTAAAGACAAAGCAGGAAAGTTGGCTTCACGCGCGCTGATCACTCTCACTGAAGAAGGCAACTTGATTAGTAGTGACTCAAACCAAGGTGGTGTTACGGGTCAGTTTGATCCTTTTACCACTTCTCAAGGTGCTTGGGCGTGTAATGGAAAGAAGGCGATTACAGGTAGGGCACTCAACTTTAGTCTTTCAAACAAGGGTGGTAGCGGTATTGCAAGAAATGATTATAGAGCTACTTTTAATCCGATAACTCAAACAGTAGAAGGGACAATTGAGCTTCGTCTGTTTCCTCTACAAGGGAATCCACTACAAGGTAATGGACAAAATGGTGGATCATTCTTCTTTACAGGTCAGCAAGTCACTGCTAGATAAGATGAGAAGTTAACTTAATATATAGCGTTATTAGTGCGATCGCTCATCCTCGCTTGAAAATAGGGAAGCGATCGCATCATTCAAATCCCAGTCACGACGACCGGGTTTTTTGGTTTTGAAGCGATGCCGACCGGGAGCAGTGCGCCTACACAATTGAAGTTATTCTTCATCATTGCCGTATGTCACACAAGGACTGTCAATTATGAGTGTTGGCTCAAATGAATTGCAGAAAATGACGGTAGAACAATTCACTCCAAATTCGTCAGGGTGAATGCACTCTATCGCTCCTTCTACTAAGGCATGGAAAGCACAATCATTGCAGATAGTCTGACATTCGCCCACTGCCATCGCACCTCTATCAGTTAAATAAGAACAAGTAACGACAAGATTATCTAATCAAAACCTCGGCAGCACTGTACCCGTTCCCGCATTCTTCTTCACTCTTACATACCCCTTGGTAGTATCGCTTTTCTTCTGCCCTAACTGGTCTTGCACTTCAAACAGTGGCTTAATTTCCACCGCCCTCGTTGCGTGAGAATGCCGCAACCAGTGACACGAAAACTTCACCTTGGCCACCTCAGAGATATCCTGAATTAGCTGTTTTATGGCTCGGTCGCTCAACGGCAATCCCCTTTTTGCTGGATCAGGCGACATATTGGGGAACACCGGCATCTTTTCACTAGCCATCCCCCGGTACTTTTTAAGCAACTTAGAAGTCTCGTGGTCTAAGCCAATCTCCCGGTACTTCCCACCCTTACCCCAAAATTTAATTGTGTAATACCCCCAGTGTCTATCCTCCGGTGTTGGGTCAAACTGCCATTTAAAATCGCGCCAATACAAGCCCGGATAATCTTCCTTGGGTTTACCCCGTTCGTCACCCGGAACCGTCACGCGACCAACTTCGCCAACCCGCATCCCACTATAAAAAATCAAGTTAAAAACTAGCCAATACTGCCCCCCTAACTGCTTGGCAGCCTTACTCAGCTTCTCCATTTCCCAATCTTCGAGATATCGCTCTGCCTTCGGTAAATCACTAAAATTATCGTAATTTATACTACTTGCAATATTCCGCAAAAAATAGCCACAATTCTCAGCCGAACCGTAACTCCAGAGCGATCGCAATATCAGCACTCGGTTACTTTTAGTATAAGGGGAAACCTCACCCCAGGAAGCGATAAATTCTAGTAACAATGGTTGCTGTAGCAATCTTAAATCGGGTATTCCTGATTTACGTACCCAATCAAGCAATTTTTGACCAAATCGATAGTATTTTCGCTTGGTTTGTTCGCGGTTTTGCGACCCCGCCCAAGCTAAAATTAATTCCTCATCATTACCCACCGCAGGCGTGCGGTAATAATATTGCCGAATTACCTCCTCTACAAACTCCGGGGTTACTTGAGCCTTCGTGTTTTTAATTACACTTGGTTGGGGAGTAGGAGGCAGAATCTCTACAGAGCTAACCTCAATATTAGTAACATCCATTTGGTCTTTAGGGTTACGCGATGAGAAATATATAGCTTCCTGGAAGTGCAGTTTCAGGAAGCTTTTATATTCTACGACAGCGCAGTGGATATGCGGGTATTGTCTGGGTAAGCCACATTGAAGATGCTTGAAGCGATAAGGCAGTATGAAGCGGCACTGTGCCTTATCGCTTTAAGCACAATTAATTAGCCAAAGGTTGCGCCAAATCGTTTATTTCACTGGATGGTAAAGTCCGTCTTTTGCATTCCATTCCCAACCTATGCCTCTGGGGTCGCGGTTACGAGTCCAACTGATAAATTCTTTGGTAGTGAGTTTTTCTCGTTCCGGTGCGAGGCTCGACGGACTTAAACCTAGTCGCGGTGCTAGATTTTCAGGGGGCAATGCAAGCAGTTCAACTGGGGAAAGTTGGTACGGGTGCGCTTGTTTTCGAGGTCTGGTGTTGCTGTATCTACCAGAAGCCATTGCCTGTGACAATTTTTCCAACTGCCCAGAGATAGCCTCTAGTTTGGTTTCCAGCTTCTTCTCTAGCTGCAAAACCGATTTACTGCTGGGGGCAACATCGATATCAATATTGCTATCAAACTTAGATATCAATTCCTCTAAGCCTTGCTGCAAGGCAATTGTATGTCCTTGGCGATGCAGCCGCGATAGTTCTCTGACTACTGGAATTAGGGCAGTAGGAACGCGAATCATTTCGCTTGGTGGGGTCTTGTGGTCAGCCATTTGATATCAATTTTGATAGCAATGAACTGATGATAGATGAAAAGCGATGTCTATTTACAAGCGATCGCCCTCTTCAATTTCAAGCGAACGCGAGTAGTGTCTGCACCAGAGGAAAGTAGGACGGCAGCAAGCTACGCTTGTAGACAAAAACTGGACATCCCCTCAAAAATGGTGATGATTAATTTAATCTGCAATCTTTTTCTAAACTTTATGCGTTTAATCAAACGTTTTCAGGCTTTGGCTGTTGCCACTGGGCTAGTTGCTCTGTTGGGGTGTTCGCCAGCAGTAACCCAGTCGCCGACACCGACAACAGAAAAACCATTACAGCCAACGCCGATTGTAACTACTAAATCCTCAATAAGCCCTCATCTGCTGTTGGGAAATCCTAGCGGCGCAACTCCAACGAGTATTACACCTGACAATTACCTAATGGTAAAAAACCAGTATGCGCTCTCTTACAACAGCAGTAAGGGAACGGCCAACTGGGCAAGCTGGCAGTTAAATAAATCATGGCTAGGTGCGGCAGACCGACAAAACAATTTTCGCCCTGATGCTACACTCCCAACAAGTTTTGTGCGAATAACTCCTACCATATATGCTGGCTCTGGGTATGATAAGGGTCATGTTGTGCCGTCAGGCGATCGCAGCCAGACAGAAGAGGATAATGCTGCCACTTTCCTAATGACAAATATGATGCCCCAGACACCGGACAACAACCGAAATACTTGGGGAAATTTAGAAGATTATTGTCGAAAACTCGTAAGCCTTGGTAAGGAACTGTATATCGTAGCTGGGCCTTTTGGCAGTCTTGGCGAACCTCTTAAGGGTAAAGTGACGGTTCCTCAAACTACTTGGAAAATCGTCGTCGTACTAGACACCCCAGGCTCTGGACTTGATGGTATTACCGCCAATACTCGCGTCATTGCAGTTAACATTCCCAACCAAGAAGAAATAAATAATGATTGGAGAGCTTACAAAGTAACTGTTGATGAATTAGAAAAACTCACAGGCTATGATTTTCTTTCTAATGTTTCCCCAAATATCCAAGAAGTTATTGAAAGCAAAGTAGATAGTCCTTAAGCAAGTCAAGTTTCTACTAAGGTTGTAGAAATCCCCGCTAAATTTACCGCCGGGGTTTGACCAACTATATAAACATCAATCTCTTTGTTGCCGAGGCGATACACCTGCAAATTAGTCAGGTTTTTCTTAAGTTCCTGCACAAGGGTTTTAAATCGTTTTACGGTTGCTTTCTCTTCTTCCTCATGCCAATCTTCTTCTGTCGTTGCCACTTGAAAAAAATCGTCAACTCCCACAATTTCAACGGGCGTATTTTGTGGATGATTTGTTTGCTGTACAACTTTTTGGGGTGTTGCAGGTGCAGCATCTTCCCAAAGAAAAACTTCAAACGGGTACTCCGACTCACTCATCATAAGTAAACCATCTGCTGCTGTACGAAGCTGGTCTAGGATTTCTGAATTAGTTTTGGTTTTGGTCATAAGCACTTAATAGAGCGTAGTTTACATACGTTGGCAGGCATCGCACATAAAATAGTATCCATCTCGCCGTGCATCCACCACACCCGTAAGCCGCATTTATTAACCGAGGCGAACGCTGCTTGGCAGATTTACAAGCGTAGGCGCAGGCATCGCCTCATGCACTGTGCAAAATATTCGGTTGGCAGGTATTTTATTATACCTTGTATAATAGAGCCATTATTTTTGAATTTCCTCCAGCCTCCAGCCAACTCTAGTAAGGGAAAAAGTTATATGAAACTAATTAAAAAAGTTTTAGCAATCTGTTTTCTATTATTTGGCATTCCCTTTTCTGCTGTGATGATTCTAGAAATTATGAATCCCAAAACTCCTGCTCAAGAAAAAGAAAATGATGTAGCGGCTTTAACTATTCTTACTATTCCATCAACCATTGTAGGAGGCTGGTTGAGTTGGTCTTTAGTGCAGCAGAATCGAAAGGAAAAAGTATTACTTCTGGAATCAGAACAAAAGCGTCTTCAGTTAGTGTTCTTAGAATTAATTGAGCAAAATGCTGGCAGAATAACGGTATTGCAACTGGCGAAAAATGCTGAAATATCAACCCAGTTAGCTAAACAATATTTAGATGATAAAGCTAAAGAACTTAATGCTGCTTTTGAAGTAAATGAAGAGGGAAATGTTTTGTATCATTTCTCTTGACAGCCTTTTAGGGACTTAATTAGAAATAAAATTACTTAGAAAAAGCGAAATTATGATTAAAATTGTCTTTTGGAATGTGATTTTGGGATTTTTGGCTATACTAATTGCCATACTTGTTTCAGGTACAATCCAGGCTTGGGCAGCAAACCCCAATTTAGATGGCGACTCACAGCCCACACGACTCAAGCTAAATGAATGTATTGCAGATGTGAAAGAAGTCACAGCTTGGGACGATAAAGAAACATTGGACGCAGCTCGTAAGATTTGTGAGATCCGCCAGTCACACGCCAAACAAAAGGCGCGATTTTTAGCATCTTTGAAGAAACTACAAGAGCAATATCAAAATTATACAAATCATGGATTTGACAAACAGTTACCCACAGCTATTGCAGATTCATGGACAATTGTAAAAAGTTGCATTGATTTCAAAGAGGGATTTACCTCTCCCCATAATGTAGCTGTGTTGTCAGTACCAGAGAATGTTCGTAGCAGTTGTTACTCGTTAGGTGCTTCTTTGGTAGAATCCGCCCTGTTTAATCAAACGCAGTGACACTCTGAATTTTGACAATCCCAATGCACCCGTGCTGTGTAGTCGCGGTCAAACTCATATTTGCGTAAAACAATTGGAGTTTGGGAGAAAATGATTTATAAAACAACCATCGAAAAGTAAAGACTATGCCAGACTTCAGTAGTGAACCGATACCTGAATTAAAAAATCCGAAAGATTTCTTTCATTCTGGTGACTTGACCTTGAGAATTGAGGGAGAAATAGTGCCTGTAGTAGATGTCCATCTGGGACAACAGCAATCGATTTACTTTGAGCATCATATTTTACTGTGGAAACATCCGAATGTTCGCCTTGGTGTCAAAGGTTTAAAAGGGGCAGTCAAGCGTTTCTTTGCTGGACTGCAAATTTTTATCAGTGAAGCACATGGGCCAGGGAATATTGCTTTCTCTCGTGAGGCTCCAGGACAGATTGTGGTGCTGCAATTAGAGCGTGGACAGACAGTGGACGTGCGCGAACATCAGTTTTTACTCGCTACCAGTAATATTGAGTACAGTTTCTTTTTTCAGCGAGGGCTGGCAAACCTCTTTTTTAGCCGTAGTGGTGGTTTATTTATTGACCGCTTCATTGGTCAACAACAGGGAGGGCTGCTTTTAATCCACGGTTACGGTAATGTCTTTGAAAAGTACCTTGCTCCTGGGGAAGTACTCGATGTAGAGCCAGGAGCATGGTTATGGAAAGACTCATCAGTGAAGATGGAGACAGTAACGGCGCTGCAATCTAGTGGCGGCATCTTCGGAGCAATTGGAGTAATGCTTGGCGGTATCTCATTCACTCTCAACCGTTTTATTGGCCCTGGTCGTTTGGGGTTACAGTCTATGACTTATCACCCACCAGCACCAGAGGGCGCTACTCAAATCGGTGGCAGCAGTAATTTGAGTTAAAGTAGCAGCAATTAGACCAAAAACTATTAACTAATCTGGTTCAATTTCAGCAATTAAATTCTGAAGGTATTCACGCGCTTCTAACAAAGTTAAATACAAAAAATTACCGTTTTTATCATGTATTTCGTATTCATTGAGAACAACATGATTGGCATCTTCCCCCCACCCAAAACCGGAAATTAGCCCATTAGCACAAGCCTTGCTGCCAAGCTCACTGATTTCTAAAAGTATGTCTTTATATTCCGCTTTTAGCTTTCCTATTTTAATCATCTCATCAAGTCTGGTTTGATATTCGGCACTTGTTTCAATCATAAAATCAACTTGTGGAATGTTACTCAAGCCGGAAGGTATGGGTTGCTTACTTGAATTGCACATTATGATTGCGATGGTCGCTTTTCGTTCCGCCGTAGGCATCGATCACACGGTATCATCCATCCAACCACACTCTGGGCAATCCCAATGCACCCGCGCCGTCCAGTCCCGATGAAACTCAGCATTGCACTGGGGGCATCTACCTGTAAACATTGGATGCCAGTCAATTAGTTCTAGCTGCTGTTCGCGTGTCCAGTGTTGCTGGAGCTGCACAATCAACTCGCCATTATAGTAGGTTGCCCCTTCTGGCTCCCACAGCTCTGCTGGTTCGGCGTTGGGGTCTTCTCGAAAATCTAGGCAGCCACCGTCTACCCCATCAGGATGAACGGCACAGACGAAGTGAGGATTGTGTGAGTAAAGTAAACAGCGATCGCACTCTAGGATTTTTGGCATAATACCAGTTTAATACCCTGCTTTTACGAATATATTTAACTAAATCAGTTTTCAAGAAGGTAAACAAAATAAATGAATAAGATGGGATTTGTAGTTGCAGCAGTTGTTACCATGTCACCTTTGACCTTAGCTGTAAAAAACGTGCAAGCTGTGAACGAGCAAGTAAAACCAACTCATAGTAATCAACCAGAACAGTCTGTGCAAAGAACTTTTACAAGCTTGATAAATGCTGTTGAACAAAACAACTACACTCAGTTTATTTCTCTTGGAAATGCTGCTTTCAAAGAAGGCATTACAAAGCAAATATTTACACAAGTTAGTGGACAGTTGGCTCCTCGCATCAAAAAAGGGTATTCGGCAGTTTTCTTGGGAAATCTGAAGCAGCAAGGGTATCAAGTTTATTTATGGAAACTGACATTTTTTGATGGCGGTGATGATGTCTTAGCTAGACTTAGCCTCAAAGATGGAAAAATAGGTGGATTTTGGCTGAATTAATTGATTCACATTGGTTCTTGGTTTTATGTTTCTGCTCACTCTAGTAAAATCAAAAACCACCCACATCATGTAGGTGGAGAACAAAAAAGATTGTATATCTTTTATCACTTGCCAAACAGTTTATTAAGCACATCAGCTAGACGGTAGCCTGCCAAGCTCATCCGACGTTCGGCAATTGGTTTAGCGGTAGCAGCATAATTTGGTGGTAACGGCTTTCCATCATTTTTATCACTACTGCCAGAAAGTTTGCCATTGAGATATGCTTTTTGTTTTGCGATATTAAAACTCTCCAATTTTGCCCAATTATTAAATTGAGTTTCTCTTAATTCTGGCAATTTACTGCGTTGATAGGAGGCTCTTATCTTGGTTGCAGTATTACGAACTGTTTGAAATCTTTCGCTTCCAAGAATCAGGTCATCCCAGAATTTATGCAAACTGATAGTCTGGCCATCTGGTTTGACTCTAATATAAAAACGTGTACCACCTCTATCACCTTCCGGTTCTGGATACTGATTAGTTATTAATTTGGTGGTATGTAGTGGCTGATGCACATCTCCTAATAAATGGAATAGCCAGCATATTGCAACTGCTTTTTCGCTGTTACTATTAGCACTACTTTGAACAATATCAAAATTTTTTTTAAATGCGTAGAGAATATTTTCTTCACCTGCAATTTCACGAGGGATTGAGTTTGAGGCATTGCTTGGTTGATAAGGAAAATTGATGTAGTGCCAAGTTGGGTGATCAAATGTTTGATTGCCACGGGCTTCATCTGCCCATTTTGCAGCCCACATAAACAAGTACAGGTTTTTATTTTCAGCAGAAATATTAGATTGTTTGAGGGAATTCCACTGTTCCTCAAATTTAGAGTATTCGGGGTGTTCCTTCAAAATGGCAACCATTTTCTCAATTACTTCTTGATGATTTTGCTTGAGTTCACTGTAGGCGATCGCTCCTGAAACCATGTGACCAGCCTTATTCCAAGCAAAAGCTGGGTACTGCCAAATCAGGATTGTTGATAATGCTGTCAATAAAGAAAACTTAGCAAAAGAATGTAACTTCAGCATGGAGTTTTTTGTGAAAAAATACATTCTTTTAATTGAAAGTTTCTTACTCATGCTCATCTCGCTACTAATTGACTATCAACACAAATTTTAACTTTGTACTCACACGAATAACCTAAGTCATTACCAATTCTTAAATATTGGCTTTTATGCTGAATCTTGTTGGTAAGCAAAGGTGAGACTAATGAGTGTCAGAAAAATTTTTCTTGTTGCTCTTGGACTGCTTGTAGCAATAGTAATTGGTATTATGACAGATACAAAAGTAATTGATTCATCTTCGTTCGTGGTTTTATGTTTCTGTTAAGGGCGCTGCTACTGCTCTAAGGATAACAAATAAAAAAGCTCCTAGTAGGTCTAAAACTAGGAGCTTCGTTTATTCATTGCTTGATAATTGCAGTATATGCATTTTTAATGATTTTTCTCATCTACTGGAAGAATTATGATTACGGCGGTCGGTTACGTCATCGCACCGTGAATTTTTTATACCAAGATGGAGAGCAGTGATTAGCAGTATTAAAACCAGTCACATATTAATAGCAGCTATCACTAATTATTGAAGGTAAACATAATTCTGGAGCGATAAATATGCTTCGATTATTTAATTCATTTGCATCCAAGCTTGGCAGTATTAAAGAGCAAAAAACTGAGGGAATGGCGGCGGTTGTTGCCTATTTAATGTTTGCCTCTTACTGTTTAACACTAGTAGCTATACTTTGCGTGGTAGTTGTTTTGTAGTCTAAGTTTTCAATCAGCATAATCTAGGTGGGATGAAACTCTGATTATAAAACTAAGAACATAGTCACAAGACTATGTTCTTAGTTTATCAGACAAATTTACTTGGTATGCCGAAAAGTAATTTGCTTCAAACCCCCACAATCAGTTACTAGATATTCTCTTAATCTAGCTTGTAAATTCTTCTGTTCATTTTCATGAATTAGGTTTAAATTATGGCCAATAACATAGTCGGCTTCTGTCATCCAAAAATCAAGTATTTGGTCTATTTGAGCGATTTCTAGGATATCTGCTATCCGCTGTGCTTCTGATTCTGATAAACTGCTTAGACTTGCTAAAGAACAATACTCTCGGATAATGTTCTTCTGCTCATGAGTTAATGGTAACTCTGGATTTTTAATTTCCTTTGAGAAAGAAAAATTGACCATTGGTACTAGCTCCTTATCACCAAATTCTGTTCGGACTTACATATCCATCTAGTTGTAGAATTCGTTAGAGATACGCAGTATCCTTTTAATTTCCAGTTTGTGAACATATTTGGCTTGGTTAACCTCCTATTATACAGTGAGAATGTTTTAGTTTTGTGACCTTACATAATGAATAGTGAAAATATTTTACTTTTGTGACCGCTAATGGGGAAAATTTAGAAAAATTTTATTAACAAGTCACAAAAAAATCATTTTTGTCACTAACAAGTAAAGTTAATCCATTTTTCAACCGAATAAGAAGCCGTAACACTTCCTACTTAGTTAACTGGAGGCAATCGGATGCTATCTTGTGGTCGTAAGGCATTTGACACAGAATTTCAGGTCTTGCTTGATTCTGGGAGTTCTTCTGCCCACTCGATGTTAGCTTTCATTAAGCGCAGCCTTGCCCAATTCAATCTCAGTAATTCTTATAGTCCTACCTGGGTACTAAATGAGGCATATATGCGTGGAATCAAACTTATGGCAAAAGGTGAACACATTGATAAACCGCTTGCTTGGGTTCGAGCAACAGCTTATAACATCATTAGGGAACAGAGCCGAGAACGTAACAGATTTTCACAACTTGATGAAAGCATGATTGAATTTCATGTTAATTGCAGGCTTACCGTTACTGAAGAAATTGAAGAGGAATTATTCAAAAGAGTAAACCTAGCCTTTGAAAAGTTAGAGCCAGAAGAAAAAGAAATTTTGAGATTGAAGATGATCAAAGATTTATCATGGAAGGAAGTTAAATTGCATTTAATTTTACAAGGTAAGGAAGTTCAGAATGAAGCAACATTGCGTAAACGCAAAGAAAGAGCTTTAAAGCATCTTCGCAGCATATATCATTCTTTGGAACTTCAAAATGTTTAGCATTCTTGGGTGCAATTATAAAAGTGTTTGAATACCATTAGTTTTACTTAGCAATGTCTGAAGAATAAATCTGAACGCTTACGAGATATCTGTATAATTTATATTGCTTGGTTATGCATCAAGAAAGTGTAGGGTGAAGCGACCCACCTATCACCAGGCGATGTTTGACGAAAAGCTGCTATGCGTCGGGAGCATATCTACCCTGTTTGGATCGCTGACTCTTTAACTTTTCCTCGCTTGTATATTTTTAGCTGAAATACTCGCTCAAAGTGAAGGCGATCGCTCTGGCAATGAAAGTGAAATAATAAAATAATAAACTAGTATGCCTTGCTGGTACAGGAGATACAGCTATGACCTACACCATGCACGACGCTCAAGAAGTGGCAAAGCTGGCTGCTACTGATATGGAAGCTTGGCTGCTCTCCAAACCAGAAACTATTAGTGTTGTTAACGTTGAAAATGACCCAGGCTACCAGTGCAGAGATATTGACCTCATCTGGACAACGCACAGTGGCGAAATTTTGATTGAGATTAAGGGCGACAGGTGGAACAAGACTCGTAACTTTTTCTTTGAAACCCATAGCAACCTAGAGAAAGGAACCCCCGGCTGCTTAATGTACACTGAGGCAGACTGGCTATTTTATTACTTTGTCAACACTCGCCAACTGTACAGGCTACCAATGCCAAAAACACGGGAGTGGTTTTTGATTACTATGCGGCGGTTTCGGGAGCGCTCGACTACCACATCTGTAGGAAGTAGCTATTACACCACTGTGGGGCGGTTAGTGCCGATTACGACAGTGATGATGGAAGTGGCGGGGATTAAGATCGAGCAGTTGTAGGGGGGCGATGGGGCGATCGCTCCTTTACTTGAAGAAAACAGCTTTGAGTCAAATTAGTTTGGGCTTTTTTTACGTGTTAAAACGCTATTAAGAGTATTTTGTTAACCCAGTAACGCGGTAATTACTGAATAACAACCCTAAAGGCTATAGATAATCACTATCAAATTACTAGAAAAATTTACATGAATGACTGATTTTCATTAGATTTTCAATTAATTATTATTTCAGTTGATATATCATTTATTACATCAAGCAGTAAGCTAGATAAATGCTCATCCAACAGCCCTTGGAAGTCCCTAAATAGTACAGGAGATATCATGCCTATTGACTTTGGTAAAATTAATAGCGGAAACACAAGTAATACGGCTCTTCATCCTAGAGAAATATTTACAGCTCTTCCAGCTAAAAAAGAAGGCAAGTTTGAATATCCAAGAGATGTTCAAACACAGGTTTGGGATCATTGGTTCTCAAGAAGGGATGAAAAAGATTTAGTTGTTAAAATGAATACTGGCAGTGGCAAAACTGTAGTTGGATTGCTTATTTTAAAGAGTTGCTTAAATGAAGGTAAAGGCCCCGCAGTTTTTGTAGTTCCTGACAACTATTTAGTAAAACAAGTTGTTAGTGAAGCAACAAACCTTGGAATAGAAGTTACAGAAGATACTAATTCCCCTAGATTCCTGTCCAGCAGAGCTATTTTAGTTGTTAATATATTTAAACTAGTTAATGGAAAGTCAGTTTTTGGTGTTGGTGACGAAGGTATAAAAATCAATATTGGTAGCTTCATTATCGATGATGCACACGCGTGTATCGACACGGTAGAAGACCAATATTTGTTAAAAATTGATAGCCTAAATCCTGCATATCAAGAAATTTACAAATGCTTTCAAGAATCACTTCGTGAACAATCTCTTACAAAGGAAGCTGAAATTGATAATCGTGAACGCGATGTTTATATGCAGGTACCTTTTTGGAGTTGGCAAAGTAAGATACCAGAAATATCAAAAATTTTAATTACAAATAAAAATACTGAATGGTTAAAATTTGTATGGCCATTGATCAAGGAATCACTATCTCTATCAAGGTGCGTTGTTAGTTCAGACACTATAGAAATTTCACCACACTGTATACCAATTCAGATGATTCCGAGTATTACCAATGCTCGTAGAAAGATATTTATGACAGCAACTTTGGTGGATGACAGTATTTTGTCCAGCCATTTCGGTATTACAGAAGAGTCTATTAATAAGGCTGTTATACCCGATACAGCAGGTGATATTGGTGATAGGATGATTCTCCTTCCACAAGTAATCAATACTGAACTAACTGACGATGAAATAAAGAAATTTTGTAAGTCGGTTTCACAGGATGTAAATGTTGTTGTTATAGTTCCGTCAGAGGAACGAGCTAAATACTGGAAAGATCAGTCCGATCTAATTTTGAATAAGAATAATTTGTATGAAGGAGTAAGTCGCTTAAAAAGGGGAAAAGTTGGTTTGACAATATTAGTAAATCGCTACGATGGAATAGATTTACCAAAGGATGCTTGTAGATTTCTCGTAATTGATGGATTGCCAGTTGTTAAACGGCTGATCGATAAAGTTGAACAAGTTATTTTAGCGGGAAGTTCAAGAAAAGGTGCTCAAATAATTCAAAAGATAGAGCAAGGAATGGGGCGCGGTGTTAGATCCAGCGACGATTACTGTGCTGTATTTTTAATGGGACGTAATCTTACTAGCCAATTATATACTGGAGGCGCAATAGATAAATTTTCTCCAGGAACTAAAGCGCAAATAAATCTGTCGGAGGAGATTTCTGATCAGATTAAGGGAGGAAATTTGTCTCAGATACGGGAAGTAATTATGTATTGTTTACATAGAAAGCAAGATTGGGTATCTGCTAGTAAGGGGGTTTTAGCATCACTCTCATATAAAGCAAGTGGGAAACCTGATTTGGTAACAATTGCACAAAGGAAAGCGTATGATTTTGCTTCTACAAACAACTATAATGCCGCAGTGAGTGAGTTGAGAAAAGTTGTAAATACAATAAATGAGAATGAGAAACCTCTCAAATCATATTTAAAACAATGCTTGGCAGAGTACATTAACCTCTATGATCCGGCAGAGGCACAAAGAACTTTGATGTCAGCAGCCAGTGATAACCCAAAAGTCACTAAGCCAAGGGAGGGCATTTCATATCACAAGCTTGAATCGAAAGCTATGGATCAAGCAAGAACATGTGGTAATTATTTAAGACAAAAATTTGATGATCCAAATAAAATCGTTATTGAGATGAATGGATTGTTAGAATCATTGATATTTAAGCCAGACACAGCAGATATATTTGAAGAATCATTAAAGACAATTGCTCGATATATTGGGTTTAATAGTCAGCGTCCAGAAGTAGAGTATAGAAAAGGCCCAGATATAATTTGGGAACTCGGAAAACTGTCATACTTTGTGATTGAGTGTAAAAATGGAGCTACTACAGATAGTATCTCCAAAGATTACTGCAATCAGTTAAATGGATCTGGCGAGTGGTTTACTAATACTTATGATAAAACTTGTAGTTATACTCCGATTTTAGTTCATCCCTCAGTCAAACTTGAATATGCCGCCTCACTTAAAGCGGAGACGCGAATTATTAATGAAGAAAAACTGAAGCTATTGCGTGAAAATATATCTAACTTCATCAAGTCATTATGTGTAGAAAACAAAATTAATGACGATAAAGCTATTAGGGAGAGATTGCTGTTATGTAATCTGACAGCCGATAGATTTTGCGAACATTATACTACTAGTTTTAAGTAAACAGCGATCACTTTTCCCCTGTCTGTCATTCTTGGCGCAGGGGTGTGATCGCATTGAAATATTAATAGCTTGTCTGTAGAATATCTGTATAAGTTTCAGTTTTGTAGTAAATTCAGTAAATTTTTAATCTTTAGTTTGTATTTTCAGAAAAATTTTAGCCTTACTTGTTGATAAGGGTAGGCATCTTTAATGCAGGCGTGAAAATACTTCCCGTGCGATGAGGCACTTATTAGTCCCCTATAAGTGGACTCTGGAACTCCCGAATATTGGTATACACTTCCGTTATTAAACTCAACTTCAAGTGTGCGAGTCGTAGCATCGTAGCCAACACTTTGCAAATCACTTGAGCTAACTGGCGTTCGTAGCACTTTTTCTCCTTTGTAATAAAGTAAACGTTAGGTAAGCTATCCTCACCTGACTGTGTAGTTTGATTTAACTCACCAGTTTTTACCCCTTGGGTGGGTGTGGATCATTGCCGTAGCTATTCCGCTCTCGAATTTGCCCTTCTCGATTATGGATCAACAGTTCTGACTGCTGATTGATAGCAATCTCGCGCCCACGCTCAATCGCTTCTTGCTGAGTAGTGAATACCTGAGTTGGTTTGGTGGCACCTTCAGACTGGACTGCCCATCCTTCAGCATGGGGAACGATGTGCTGATTTTTGCTTTTTGACATAAGAAGTACCACTTATGTAGTATAACTTGTACACCCTAGCACAACGTTTACCAATGTGAAGGTTGCCGACAAGAAAACAAGGGGGGGGCTGGGTCAGTTTGTTTTGATTGTCCTACCCCCAATCGCCGAGATCATTCAAGCAGTCTGGGAAACTGCTAAAAAATCTAAGGCTGTTGATTTTTTAGCAGTTTCAAATGGAAGAATAACATTGCGATCGCACCCATTATTAAGGGAAGACTAACATTAGGAGCGTAGCTTGCCGCCGCAGCATCGCCCCCTTAAAAACCCATATAAACATCTACCATTTATGGCTACTCTAATTCCCTCATTCAATAGCTGCTCAATGCGGATGACCCCCGGCGAGAGGAGGTTAGCGCAGCGCTTAGAGGAAAAATTAGAGGATGATTATTTACTTTGGTATGACGTGCCAGTAGGTAAGAAGCAGCTACATCCAGATTTTATCGTGCTGCACCCCAGCCGGGGCTTATTTATTCTGGAAGTTAAAGACTGGAAATTAGCCACTATTCAAAATATCAACCCCTCCACAGTCACACTGCTTACTGAAGATGGAATAAAGGAAGTTAAACACCCACTACAACAGGCCAGAGATTATGCCCTAGCAGTCAACAAGGTGCTAGAAAAAGACCCCGCCTTGGTGCAGCAAGAAGGTAATTATCAGGGTAAACTGGTTATCCCCTACGGTTACGGCGTGGTCTTCACCAACATCACCCGCAAAGCATTCAATGAAAGTGAACTACCAGCAGTGTTTGAGGAACATTTAGTTATCTGCCAAGATGAAATGCTTCTAAAAACAGATGCAGGAGAATTTCAGCAACGACTTTGGGATTTATCGGCATATCAATTTGGTAAAACCCTCACCAGCAGCCAAATAGATAGAATCCGTTGGCATATCTTCCCAGAATTACGCATTACTGCCAAGCAACTATCTTTGCTTGATTTAGAAACCGATACTGAAGAAGAACCGCAGTTGCAAATCCCCGACATTCTCAAGATTATGGACTTGCAACAGGAACAATTAGCGCGGAGTTTAGGTGATGGGCATCGTGTAATTCATGGCGTAGCGGGTTCTGGGAAAACCATGATTTTAGCCTACCGTTGTCAGCACCTTGCACAAGTCACTAAAAAACCAATTTTGGTGTTATGTTTCAACGTTTCCCTCGCTGCCAAACTCCGGCAGGTGGTTCAAGAAGACCCGCACAAAATCAGTCGCATTAAGGTACGACATTTTCATGGCTGGTGCATGGATTTACTCAAAAAGTATGACATCCTTAGACCCGACTCTAGAGAGTATCAAGGTGAAGCTTACATAGAAGAACTGGTTCAAAGAGTAATTACCGCCGTTGATGCTAAATTAATACCGGCTGGCACGTATGGCGCTGTGATGCTAGACGAGGCCCACGACTTTAAACCAGAGTGGCTCAAATTAATTGCCCAGATGGTCAACCCTGAAACCGATTCCTTACTCATTCTCTATGACGATGCCCAAAACCTCTACGGTGAAAAGCGCGACAAGAAATTTAGCTTTAAGAGCGTAGGCATTCAAGCACAGGGACGCACCACCATTTTTAAACTCAACTACCGCAACACAGAGCAGGTGTTAGGGGTGGCTTATGAATTTGCTAAAGAAGTGATGACCCCTACCACCGGGGATGATGACCAAGTAGTATTAGTAGAACCGACTAGTGCAGGACGGCAAGGCCCCAAACCAGACCTGATCCGTTTACCCAGTTTTAAACACGAGGTAGATTACCTAGCAGGGCGAGTGCAACAATTACACGAGCGAGATATCCCCTGGAACGAAATAGCAATTATCTACCGCTCCAACTTTATGGGCGAAAACATTTACAACCACTTCCAACAAGCCAAAATCCCCATCGAATGGGTCAACGCCGACAATGACAGTCGCAACTATCGCCCGGACGAACAAAGCATCAAACTCATAACCATGTACTCCAGCAAAGGGCTAGAGTTCCCAGTGGTGCTTATTCCTGGTATTGGTTTTATGCCTGACCAGTACGGACATGGTACACCAGAAGAAGAAGCGCGACTATTGTATGTGGCAATGACACGGGCGATTGAGCAGTTGATTTTGACTTGCGATCGCTCATCGGAATTTACTACTCGTTTGGAGACAGTATTAGAGAAGGTGACAACCAAAGTAAATTCTTAGAGGAAACTTCGAGCGATCGCCACCCATGTACCACAAAACTTTTTTGCAATAGGTCTAATGGGTAATAGTTAACTTCAGAGCTTAATTTACAAAAGTAAAGTTAAACTTTCAAATCTATTAACTCCTTTTCAGCCTGAAGCCAATGTTCTACAGACTTGCCATTTGGATAGCCCATTTGTTGCCAAATTTCATAAGCTTTTAAACGGATTTTATTTTCATCTGGGCGATTACTGATAAAATGTTCACAGGAATTAGTAATAAAACTATAGGGAGCTTCTCCAAAAAAATCCTGACGACCCAGAATTTCATCTGTAAAACGGGAACAATTTTGTTTTATTGGGCAATTTTGTCCTGGACACATTGTAATATCGTAAGGCATATATATATACTCTCGAAAGCAACTTATTTATAATTTAATTGGACAGATATTGTCTAGATTAAACTAGATTGTTTGAGAATAAAGTTATACCAATTAAAAAATCAAAATTAAGAAAGCCAAGAGTGATTGCTTATGATTCAAGCAAGTATTGCGTAGGCGTAGCCCGTCGCAGACATCGCTCTCCCCATCAAGAAAGGAAAAGTTAAGGATGCGTAGCTTACCAATCGCGCTCAAGCCTAAAAATAAGCAGTTTAACCAAGATAAGGATATTGTGGCGGCTTGATTGTCAATAATTCTGCCCAGTATTTTATAGCATTATAGTTAAAGATTATTTTATTTGAATATGGAACGCCTCTTTCAACAAGGAAATAGAGCCATCGGCAATAAACCGCACACCAATTGCTAGGATGAAAAAACCAAAAACTCGATTTAAGGCTCCCACACCATTTTTTCCTAACTTCTTAATAAGTGGTTCACCTAAAGCCAGGCATAGATAAAGACTTATACCTATTAAAGCAATTCCCACTAAAGACTCAAGATAGTCTACCCAATGCTTAAAGCTAATTGATAAACTCGTTACTACCCCAATTGCTCCAGGCCCACTGATTAATGGCACTGCCATTGGTGTAAAAGAAATATCTTCTTTATCTAGAGCCTCATCATTTTCTGATGGAGTTAGTCGTTGACGGGCTGTAACCATTTCCCAGGCTGTATGAGCAACAAGTAATCCCCCTGCCAGCCGTAGTACATTTAATGAGATTCCAAAAAATTCTAGAATCCACCTGCCAGCTAGTAAAAACACAGCTAAAACTAAAACTACATTTATGGCAGTTTGTATCGCCTGCCGATGGCGTCCAGATGATGTTTCCATCGCTGTTAAGCTGTAAAAAACCGGAACTGCACCGATTGGATTGGCGATTGGGAAAACAGCCATAAAGGTTGCTAATGTATTTGGAATTAACGACATTATCAATATTTGGATATCTAGGTTTCCTAGAAGCAGAGTTTAGCAGACAGTCGGGGTGCGTGTACCCACTTTACTG
This sequence comes from uncultured Nostoc sp., assembly GCA_964252435.1. Classification (GTDB taxonomy): domain Bacteria; phylum Cyanobacteriota; class Cyanobacteriia; order Cyanobacteriales; family Nostocaceae; genus Nostoc. Next base: position 21,472 of record CAXUOL010000001.1, on the reverse strand, counting down.
CTTTCACGAAAAACCCCAAGAACCACCGATGCGATGCCACCGGCTCATGGCGGGTACGCCATCGCACATTTACTATGTATTTTCTAGTACATTACTAGCCAGTTGTAGCGTTCGCGCAGCGTCTCCAAGAGTTGCAATGACTCAATTGCTTCATCTCACCGTACCCGTACACCCAATTTTGTATCCCAATGCAGGGGTTTATCTGCTTTTTGCAGGGGAGACTCCGGCATTTTACCTACTGAAACGCCGTATTTCCAATTTGGCGGACAGATAGCAATGTAACGTGCATAACCTCCTAAACCACCTTTGAATTTGGGATACCCAATAGAGATCAACGCGCCTGTTTCTGGCACCCGATCTAGATTTGCAACACCCTCTGCTTGGGTATATCCATTTTTCAACAGCCAAGCTTCCCCTTCGAGTGTTGGGGTGCTGTCTGTATCAAGGGGTTCGTGTCCGTGAAACAAGATATGGCGTTGTAAATGTAAGAATTTGAGAGCATCAAGACTCACTCCAGGAAACTTAGTTCTTGTAGCTAGTTCGGTGTTTGGCCATGATGAAGACCAGTCAGAGCGAACAAACACAACTGAGCCTTGGGGAATCCTGCCATGTTTGCGTTCCCAATCTTGAATATCTTTGACACTCAGGTGGTAATTGGGGTCTTTGGCAACTTTATCCTGGATCGGAATTACTACTAGAGGACGAACAGCAAAGGTCGCTGGCAACTCATCGATAGCTGGATAGTCAGGATTCCAGTGAGCAGGCGGATCTAGTTGAGTTCCTAGCTGATCGGTAGATAAATCGTAATGAGTTGCTTCAAACCCATCCTTTTGGTAAGTGTATGGCTCACCCGTTTTTGGGTTGATGGCAGGCGCAAACTTTGATGAACCAAAACCTGACCATACAGGAATTGAAGGAGCGATCGCATGAGTCAAGTCAACATATTTGGCTTTTTTGAGTGAGTGCTGATAAACTTGCCACAGGGGAGGCTCACGTAATGGCTGTACCGCGTTTACAGACACCAAACCAACACCAAACAGAACTATTAAACAAACAATTCCCCAAAAAGTTTTTTGAAATGGTTGACGCAAAAATCTATCTAGTTTTTGCAAGGGATGTGTTTGGTTACATTGCGGCAGTATTGTCATTTGTGAAAGCTTATTACTTTTGAAAGCTCTAATTGTTTTACCACAAATTGCTACATTGTTTATTCTGAAGCTCTTTCGGGGTATTGTGTCTTAGAACAAAGCTGCTATCTTATCTCATTCCTGTTTTATTAATTCCCTCAACCCTTAAATGTGCCATTCAGACGTGTATTCAAAGAGTATGAAAACCACCGACTGCGACACCGAATAGCCTGCCAACTCTTGGAGACGCTTTGCGAACGGCATCGCTCCCTCAATTCAAGCGAACGCGAGTTCTCGTAGAGAGGAAACCCCAGGCGAGGAGAAGTCTACGCACATCAAAAGCACTCTGCTTTCAAGCGATCGCCCCTGCCCAATCAAGAGAGGAAACTTAAAAGCGATCGCCCCCAGCCCTTCGCCCAAGCCAAGCATTGGAATCTGCCGCCCTTTTTCAAAGAGGAAAGCTCTTTATATGGGGGGATAGGGGGAATAACTGTTAACTGTTGACTGACAAGGTAGCCGTACTAGTTGTTTGAGGAACTGGCTTGATTGAGAAGGTCAATAGCATCTTGGTCGAGATTTATATTGACAGCTTTGATGATATCGTCGAGTTGCTCAACCTTTGTTGCACTAACAATAGGAGCGGTAATGGTAGGATTAGCAATGAGCCACGCCAGAGAAACCTGGGTGGGAGTAGAATTATAAGTCTTTGCCACTTGGTCAATTGCCTCTAAAATTCGCAAACCACGAGGATTTAAATATCTTTTTACAGAACTACCACGCAGACTAATAGACAAATCTTTTTCTGAGCGATATTTACCAGAGAGAAAGCCACTGCACAAAGAGGAATAGCTAATCACACCAATTGAGTGTTCTTGGCAAATTTGTTGTAAATCCTGCTCATAACCATCTCGGTCATACAAGTTATAACGGGGCTGAAGGCTTTCGTAGCGAGGATAGCCATGCTGACGGCTAATTTCTAATGCCTGTAACAGACGCTCTGCACTATAGTTTGAAGCACCAATCGCACGTACTTTTCCTTGACGAATCAATTCTGCGTAGGTTTCAAGGGTTTCTTCAAGTGGAGTGCTTTCATCGTCGATATGCGATTGATATAGATCAATATAATCGGTTTGTAACCTTTGTAATGAGTCTTCAACAGCTTGTTGAATGTGTTTACGAGAAAGTCCTTTGCCTTTAACACCCATATCGTTGCCAACCTTAGTTGCAATCACCACTTGGTCACGGTTGCCACGCTGCTTGAGCCATTTCCCTAAAATTGTCTCAGACTCTCCACCAATATTCCCAGTAACCCACTTGGAATACACATCAGCAGTGTCAATAAAATTACCTCCCGCCGCTATAAAGTGATCTAAAATCTCAAATGAACTATTTTCATCAATAGTCCAGCCAAACACGTTACCACCAAAAGATAGTGGTGATACTTCTAGTTCTGAACGTCCAAGTTTACGTCTTTGTGTAATGACCATAAGTTTTCTCTCAAGACAGTTTTAGAATTACTTGTGCCAACTATAGAGGTTTCCTCTAAGAAATTGAAGAGGGCGGAGGGCGATCGCTCTGCCTTCACCCCTAAAATTTCAAACCCTGCTAAAATCCGTGTATTCAATACACCAACTACCATGTCTGGCAAAGGATTTGGGCAATCTCAACCCACAAAAATCGATAAACTTGTTGAATCTGCGGTACGTTATTGCCACAAGCGACAGCCAGAAGCATTAGACCAAATTTTTGACAATCTGCCTGTTAAGCTCAACCAGCAAGTGTTAAATGGTACGGTTGCAGCTTTAAAAAAAGACATTGATAGCCTCAGTTGGCTGTGTGGTTATTTTGCATCCGAAATTAACAGCACTGAGGACAACCAGAAGCCTCGCCATTCTATTGCAGAACTTAGCAAATTGCTCATGACATCGGGAATGGAACCTTTCGGTGATTTTGCCCCTTACCCCGGTTGTCGCATTGTCATACTCAACAACGATAAATTTGAAGCGCTGCCGCCTAGAGTGCAAGCAGCAGTCAAAGAAGCCTTTGATGTGGTAGAAACTAGTGGGGAAGAGGCACAAAGGATAAATGAGGCGCTGCTACGAGAGTTGGAAGTGTAATAAATTACATGGTGGAACTGCCCAACAAACGGCGATCGCCTCCTCTAATGTAGGTATTTACTTGATGAACGCCTTGTAATCTTCAATTTTAGTAGCCAAGCGGGATGCTAAAAACGGGCTGGCATCGTGCAAAGCTTCATAAATCTGAATACCTTCTTCTCGATATCGAATAATTTTGTCTTGATTCCAATAATGTGGAGGTGCTTGGAGATTGCTGATTCTATCTGCTAATTTCACCATCCATATTTCTGGCGGTTGCTCCTTTATCCTTCGCAAACTATCTGCCATTTTGAGATGTTTTGCTAAACTTTCATCTTTGGTCAATGCCAGTACACCATTAGCTACTGATTCACCAAATTCAGTTTTTATTTGCTCAAAAGTGGTATCAGTATCTTCAATGGTGTCATGCAAAATAGCACATTGAATAACAAGGTTGCCATCATGTTCTTTTTCCACACTTAAGGCTGCAATGACTTCCATACTTACAAAACTCAAGTGCATGATGTAGGGTATATTTGACCCTGGAACTTTTTGACCTTGATGCGCGTGTGCGGCAAATCTATAGGCTTTGATGTAGCTTTCTTGTGACCAGTTTTGTAAGCTGATTTGATATGTTTCCATTTGTCAATTTTGGCCATAAGATGGGGCGATGAGGGTAGGACTTGCCGGAAGCGATGCCTGCGGTGCTTGCTAGCCTACGCAGCTTGCAACAGAATCGATTTATGATTTTGCAGGCTCTAGCAAAACCATTAAACTGTTTTCCCACTCATCGAAGAACCCATCAGGCCATCGGTCAATTCTGCCATCCCGATTAATGCGTGGTGACACAACTTTAATAAAAGCTTGACCTTGGTTTTGGTGACGTTGGAAGTAATGTAACTGCACATCCTCCGGCTCAATTTTACCACCATGCACAGCAAGACGAATGCCGTTTAAAATCTGGTCACTATGAGTTTCTACCACCACTTGAACCCCACAGTTAGCAGCCAGCGCTAACAGCTTACCCAACTTTGTTTGTGCTTGGTTGTGGAGTCCGGTTTCTGGGTGTTCAATAAGAATTAATGCACCTGGACTGGATGCTAGGATTGCTACGATAATTGGTAAAACGTAGGTAATGCCGTATCCAGCATGGTCACTAAATTTTAAGTTAACCAAATCCATATCTAGATGTGCGTTAACTTGGATGCGTAGACCAGAACTTATTTCTCCCATCCATGCTTCAACTTGGTCTAGCAAATTTGTTGATTTTGCTTCTGGGTGAGCGAGTTCGGCGATGGGGATTGGTTGACTACCGTATGTATAGAGAAAATGTGCTGTATATTCGCCAAGCGCCCCAATTTGTTTAAGTTCTCGCGCTTGGTAATTTAAGATTCCTGATGCAACTTTTGCACGTTCTGATTGAAGGTGATAAAGTTGCCCGTTGAAAATGCTTGACTGATAAACATCCGCATCAACAGAGTTGAATCCACTCTCTAAAAAATTTGCTTCTCTCTCTAAGGAGTTGTAGTTAAAGTGCCAAATTCCTTTAGTTCCGTTTTTTAAACTAAGCTCAAATCCTACATAGTCTTGTTTGGCATTTTCATACAAAGCGTCCTTTGCTGTGCCAATATTTACCAAGTTTCCATTGAGCAATAAGCCAGTGCTTTGTAGTAAATTTTGCTGGTAAGATTGATGCAGCAGTGATAGTGCTTGGAATACAGAGGATTTAGCAGTGTTATTATAACCAGAGAGTAGGGTAAGCGATTTGAATTCAACTAATTGATTTTCAAAGGCTTTAAAATTTAGCAGCCGTAATGAGCTAATCATTAATAGTTAAAATATAGATGTTTTTCCATTTTATTATAGTTGGTTTATCTAAAGCAATTTTGTAAGAATATTGTTGAGCAAACCTGTATATGACAAAATCTTAAATAATATTTTGTCATATACATTTTTGATGATTAATCAAAAAAACTAGCAGTTTATCAATATTGAATTGGAATTATAAATGGCATCTGAAAATTTTAAAGAACTTGTTAATGTTGCAATCCAATTAGCGACCAGAAGAAATAAAAGAATGGCAGTCTTCAAGCTTGATAACACTTATTATATAGTTGATGCTAGGGAATGGGAAAATGGTCGAGCGTATGGGCAATATATCATGACAGTAGAACCTGTGCAAAATTAAGCATCAGGTGTTTCATATTTTTGAAACTTTTTCCAATCAAACTCAAGAGTCAGTATTTCAAATAGTTTTGGTGACAGCACCTCTAACTCTATAGGTTCACCAGTATAAATGACCTCTGGAAAGTCTTGAGGGTTGAAAACACCGTGAGGAATATTCTCTCCTTTAAGCCACATTTTAGCTCGGTAATCGATGCGTTCTCCACTTGCTAAATCAATCCAAAAATGCGGCTCAACCTCTTGATTTTACAAATTTAAAACCCCAAACATTGGCAGATGCTCAATGCTGTGATTAGTTAGTACAGTGTGACAGATGCGGGTCATGCCATCGCACTCTGTTTGAGAAGAATCATAGGGGTCAAGGAGTTGTTTAATTATTTCCCTTTGTGTCACTTTATTACTCCTCAATTAGTTCCAACCCAGTCTCTCTAGCCACCCGTTGAGCTACAGATTCTCTAAAGGGGCGAGGATTAGCTTGCAACCACTGAGAAAATTCATGTATTAAAATTTCGTTATAACTATCAAGATGTTCCTCTAACCAATCTGCTTGTAATTCAAAACCAAGGTCTTGAAGGGTGATGATAACGCAGGCATAATTGAACATATTGCACAAGCTGCTAGCCCTAACCTCAGCCAATGCTTCCATTAAAAGCGGAGGGCGATCGCTCAAGTTACTGAATAATGTTTCCTTCGTCATCCCGCCTCACTTCCACCACCTTAACGTCAAAACTTTCCCATTCCTGGACAGTAAACCCCGCCTCGGTTTCTTCTGGATACCGCCGCGCCATTTCTTGCCATGCAGCTTCTTCGTTGATTGCCCAGATGTAATGACCCTGGCGTTCTCTGGGGTCATCGCGCCCAGTGCAGTCATGAGCATAGAGGGCGTTACGGGTGCAGCGATATTCGCGCATATTTTTTTTGGAAACCAGACGTTGCACCTGCTATTTTAGAACGTTACTGGATATTCAAACTTTGATTTCCAGCCATCATTACGTCCAGTTCCTGAAAATGCTTGTGCTGTATTGTACATGGACAGCAAAAAACCGTGTCGTTTTTTTGGAGTGTTGCCCGTCTGTTGAATAAGTGTTTCGCGTAGTGGATGGTTGCTGGTAATCAAAAATTCGTTGCGGTTGTGTAGGCGATCCAAATACTTAATATCTGGGAGTCTATCAAATTTTCCCCTTTCGCCTCGGTTGCATTCGGTGGATGACAATACTAAATTCCATACACCATCGATATTTATTATGTATTCGTTCAAAGAGTGAGGAATAAAGTGGTCTACATCAGCTAAGTTTGTAGAACCTGGCTCAATCGAAATATCTGCAAATGAGTAAAAACATTTACCTTTTTGATAGCCATTGAGGGCATCCCGGCATGAGGTAACATCTACCCGCCGCCTGCGATCGCTAAATGTAAACAACAGTTGATTGTCTGGGTCGTAGTTTACAGATATTAAATTGCGAGAAATGTTTAGTTCCCAAGCTGTCTCTACAAGCCGCCACCGTGCTTCCACTTCGTGGGGTAAGTTTTCAGACTGAAGCTTTTCTAACAGTTTAAATAGCTCATCGGTCAAGATAATACCTTTATTTGCCCCTCGGCGCTCATCCACAAAAAACCGTACCGCAGTCTCTCCGACGCTAAGGTTATGGAATGCATCAATCACATTTTCAAAGCCACGCTGCACTGTGGTGTCAATCAATCGTGTTTTAGTTATGTCTCCGGTGTTAAACCTGCGGCAAGCGTCTAAAAAGCGGCTAGAAACTGAGGTAGTTTGCTTATCCGCAATTTTTAAATGCTCGATAATATGTCTCGAATACGGTTCTGCTAAATCTTCCAAGGTAATGATTCTTTTTGCCGCCGGTGCAATCTCTAACAATGACTTTGCCAGTGCAAATTTATAACACGCAACGTTTTTACCAAACAATATAATTGCCCGCCAGTAATCCTCTAGCTTCGGGTCAATTGCCAAAAACTTTGACTCGCTCATTGTATTTTTAGATACTCATTACTTTCGGCTAAAGCCTAGCTCTTGAGTATCTGAAAACACATCAGTTGCATTACGGCTATCAGTATTAGTCAGCTAATATTTGCTCTAGAATATGCGGGTTGTAACTGCACGCTCATCATGACTCATCGGTATCCATTCAGCACAATTTACCCAGCCGCATATTACGGTCAGCGTGTAGCGGTTTACTTCAACCTGCATTACCACGTCTTTTCACTCAAGTCAGGGGGAAAGAGCGGGTCGCTGCTTAGTCATGCTGGGGTGTGTCAACTAACCAATGCCGTGTTTGAGGTTGAGTGCAAGGGACGAGAACGTGCGATCGCTCAAGGTCGCAAAAATGTCCACGCTTATGTTGTGGGTATTTTGCAGTCGTTAGGGTGGGAGCAGCTGACTGATGAAGCAGTGCGATCGCTCATTGATAGAGGCTACCAACAGGTGACATATAACTTGCATCCAGTCCACCCACTGTTTTATTGCAAAGATGTAATGCCTTATACACCAATAACTACTGCTAAAGCGGTTATTTTAAACGATAAAATTGCTCTAGCTCTAGTTGAGTAAATCAGTAAGAATTTGTGGCAGATGGCAAACGACCTATACAGTTATGTGAATAATGACGAAAAATCTCGCCTACTACGTCAATAAGTTTGCCAATCTCAGGGTATCCCGTTCTAGTGGGGTTGCACCGAATAAACCCATTTTGCTGCTGTCAATTATCGAGCTGATTAGCCAAGGGGAGATTAGGCGAAACCAAATTCCTTTATCGGCTGAACTCATCGCCACGTTTCTTAAACTTTGGAGTCACCTGGAGCCAGTACGCAAACCAGATATTGGGCAACCGTTTTTTTACCTTAGAAGCGATGGCTTTTGGCATTTCCAACCCAATCTCGGATTTGAATTAACGGTTACATCTAAAGCAAAAATTGTTACTCCTGGGGCTATTCGGCAAGCAGTTGAGTACGCCTACCTTGATGATGAACTCTGGTTACTGCTGCAAAACGAGAGCGAACGCACTGTACTAACCCAGACACTCATTAATTCGTGGTTTAACGATCGCACACAGGATATCGAGTCATTATTGCAAGTCAACGCCTTTGCTGAACTACAAGACCAGTTGCAACGCTCCGGCGGTAAGGTCTACCAGCCAGAGGAATTAGAAGATGAGCAAGCTGTAATTGTGCGAGATGGTGCTTTTCGCAAAATTGTAGTTTCAACTTACAACCAACGCTGCGCGTTTTGCGGGTTACAGATACTCGATATCAATGCTCAGAATATCGTTGACGGCTCACACATCAAACCATTCTCCCAGTTCTACGACGACCGCATCAATAACGGGCTGTCACTGTGCAAAAATCATCACTGGGCATTTGACCGCTTTTGGTTTACTATCAACGACGATTACACCATTATTGTTGCTGACAACCTGCGGGAAGATTCACCCAACGCCAAGCCGATGCGAGAATTTAGGGGCGATCGCATTATCTTACCCAGTCAGCAGCAGTATTATCCTAGACTTGATTCTCTACAATGGCATCGTGAAGAGTTTTCGAGACGAGCGGCGTAACACGTAGGCTCATTTTTATGGATATAGATTAGAGGATTAAGGATCTTCGGTTATTTTTATGGAAAATCTGCTTTAAAATCATTGAAAACCTTACCCTATAAGCATTTCATTTAAAACAGTACCATAATTCTTTATAACCCTTGCCCCGCAAGGGTTTTGTTATAATCAATCCTCAATCACCATAAAAGGGACGCAAGAGCCAGGATTTTTAAGAGATGCTGTATTTAGCTCAGGTTACTTTCGGTAAAAATCCACCCTCTCTGTTGGGTATTTTTTATATAATTTTCAGTATAGCTTACTTAATTGTTACTACAGTTTGGCTTCCACGCAATAGTAAATTAAACGGTTCTGCTTTAAAATTTTATATCCAACAATCAATATTTATATCAATTTTAATGTTGGTATGTGGATGGGTTTTTACTTTTCAAGCTGGGTACTTAAATTTAAATTATCAATTTGCACAATTTTTATTATTTCTGCTAATAAATTATCTAATCATTAAAGATATTGTCATGAATATACTTTAGCTAATATATAATTTTACTAAGCATATATTGTTTTAATTAAAAGCGCAATTTGTATATCTTGGTGCTAAAAGTAAAACATGACTAAAAAACCTAGAGGTTGGTTTAATGAAATTGTTATTCGTCCCGTTGTTCATGTAGACGGTTACGAAAGCTATGAAAAGATGTGCGGTATTGTTGCAGAATTTTATTACTCTTCGGAGGAACAAAAGCTACTGCGCCAACTAAGAACTAACCCCAAGGATTCAAGGTATATTACCCTCTACACGCTTTTTAAAGTAGGGCAAGCCAAATGCCCTGCTTGTTGGGTAAATAATGATTTATTAAGCGCATTGATGCAATCAAATTTAGATATTGAAGTTGAAAATTTGCAGTGGGCAATGAAAACAGGATTTTTTATGTTGCCCAAGGGTGTAGTTCTTTCCCCAGAAAAACGTAGTATTGATGCAATTTTTTGGCATTGTGATATATCTGATGACTTACTTTATTGGGCTGCAATAGATAGGGATACCGTTTTTTGCCGCAGATTGAAAATTAGCGATAATTTAAAAAAATTTACATATACTGACACTCAAGATTTCAATCTCCAAGTAGTTACAGATTTTAATCAATATCTACAATCAATTTTTCTACGATTAATTTTGATAATGGAGTGCCGCCCTGAACTTGTAGATACAACCAGCGAACTAGTCAGGGTGAATAGGGGTTTTGGCAAAGCGCAAGCGCAAGATTTTTATCAACCACTTTGGCTTGGACTTGGATATCGACTCAAGCGTGAAGGAACGCAAAGTAGTGAAGGCAGTAGCGGTACACATGGTACTAAGAGCGTCCATTGGCGCAGAGGCTTTTTACGCAATCAACCTTATGGCGAAGGCAGACAGCAAAGAAAACTAGTTTGGATTGAGCCAGTTCTAGTAATGGGTGGAAAAGAATGAACTCTGACGATGAAATTAATGCCAAATATGAATCTAGTCAAGACAGATTAATTCAAGAAATTGGCAGGATAAAGCTACCAGCCTTAGTTGAAAAAATTAGGTCTAATCCTAATTACATGAGGATTGATAATTATAGTCAATCTGCTGTGAATTGGGATGATGTTAAAAAATCCCAGTTAATTGAATCTTTTATTATTAATTTTCCTGTAATACCAATTATTATCTATGAAAAGTCATATCATACATACGAAGTGATTGATGGCAAACAAAGGTTAAAAGCGATTGTCGATTTGTACAGTAATCAATTAATTTTGAGCGGACTAGAAGTTAAGACAGAACTAAATGGATGCACTTATGCTACTCTTCCATATCATGCAAAGACAGTGCTTAATCACCATTCTCTATCTTTGATAAATATTATGCCTTCAGAGGATGCCAGCCCCGAAGGAATAGCAAAAATCATAGAGATTATTGCAGAACGCCTTAATTAAAGGGCTGCGATGCCTACGGCGATAAATACGCATTATCCTACCCAGGAAAAACAGTATTATTCCAAGAAATAGAAAGTTAATAAAAAAGTTATGTATACTGCTTACCCTTATGTCATCAAAAATGATAGCGGTGCATACCTGCAAAACGATGCAACCATGTCAAGCCCCATCTGGGGCAGTATCGACACTGCAATGCACATCCGCCACTACATTGGTGCAGTAACAATTCAAGAAGTAACAGGCGGTTGGGTCTTTCAACTCAACCGCGATTGCCATGAATACAATTTTGTCAGCTTGTAAATACATAGTAAACTATGTAAAATATTAAGAGTAAGCGATTACACATTCTGACTATCCCTATTAAAACCATCATGAAACTGCAACGTATCGAAGCAGGTGAATATGTTACTCCTGATGGTAGGTTTTATGTCCGCAATACTTACTATTCCAACGGTATACCCGGACGGAGTAACATAAGTTCGGGGTGGTTGATTGAAGACAGAAGTGGGGCTACTCCATTTAAAGTAAGCAACAGTCAAAAGACTAAGCTACGGCGGGTGGATACGCTTGCACAGTCCAGAGAAATTATGGCACGGATTATTCAACGTGACGCTGAAGCAAAAAAGCTACGTGATGCCGGCTGGTGTAAGGAAGACAACCCACAACAGCCGGGGGTTTGTTGGCGATCGCCGTACACAGACAGATTGTTAACACAAACAGAGGCATTACTGGAATTAAGTTTGATGTTATGAGCAATAATTCTATGAGTAATGAAGAGAGAGCATCTCTAGAAACTGCAATCAAAATTTATGTAGAGATGGGTGTACTAAATCGAGTTTCACAATCAACAAAAACATTTTTAGCTCGTGTTCCAGGTATAGATACTCGGAGACTACAAACACTCATTAAAAACCAAAGTCAAGAAATTGCAGCAATGGCTGGGGCTAAAGATGTGATTTATAAAACTGGTGACTATCTCCCTTCAGGTCGTGGTGCTTTCGGTCTTAGAAGTGGTGGTGAACGTGCGGTAAATATTTCACCATCAATTGAGTTTATTTTTTAATAAAAAAACATGAACACTTAGAACTAAAACCAGGGGATAAAGTAGGAATTTTTTACTATGACAGTGTACGTATAGGTACTAAAGCTGAAATAGAGGTAATTGAACGCATTTCCCAAACTGGACAAGTAACTCTCTCTAATGGAAAGCGCTATACATCTGATGGCAAAGAAATTGGTGCTGTAGAACCTAGTTACCTTTGGAATCTAGATAAAATACAACCAATCTTAATAAAAATTGAAACTCTTGAGCGGCAGAAGGAAGCAGAACGACAGGCTTATTTAGCATCACCTGAAGGTAGGAGAAAACAAGCAGTGAATGATACTGTCAAAGCTGCGATCGCTACACTTAATCAATACGGCTGGTATGCTGATGTTGATGGTCACATGGATGCTATGGAATCAGAAATTGAGCAAATTATCAAAAAATATGTCAGCGCACACGAACCTACAAGCTAAAAGTTCAGTTATTTAATCAATTGAGGTTAAGTTTTATGTTTGAGCCAAATGAAGAGGGAAAAGTCAGACTGTACTTTACAGAAGAGAAAATTTGCATTGGTTCCTACAAAGAAGTAGAAAAGTACGAGCGAGAAACCAAAAACAGCTATTGGGCATCTGAGTTTTTTGAACTACCACCAGACTATAACCCAATTGGTAAAACAGCAGATGAAGTTAAGTTAGCTGTCAGAGAAGTACTTTTATCAAAGTTGCTGAAGAAAAGCTTGGGTCTATGATGAACCTTATATGTATGTACTACGGATACCGTTGCTATACCAAAGAAGATAAGCCTTTGGGTTGGCTATACACATTTGACTCTAATCTTGAATATGCTTTTATCAATAAAAGTTTCCATTTGTGCAAGCGATGGAAAACAGAAAAAGGAGCTAAAAAACACTTCGATTATTACAATAATAATTGGCAATTTAAGAGTAAAGGAGGCTATCTCAAAATTGAGATAATGCCAGAAATTACTGATAATGGAAAAGAAAAATCTTCTCAGCAGCGATGGAATGAAGCCAATCGTGATGCACTTTACCAAGCTCAAGAAAATTACAACCAGAAGCGCCCTATAATGTCATTTCGTCCAAAAGCCGAACTGTTGGAATGGCTGGACGAGGAACGCGAAACTGATGACAATGGTGAACCAGAAACTGATGCTTCACTCTTAAATCGGAAGTTAGAAAAACTCAGACAGTTAGAACAAAAAGATTTTAGCGATTCGTTTAAGGGAAATTAAAATGCCAAATAGAATATTAAAGTTTGAACTAATTGAAGAACTACCAGAGGAGAATGGGACTTATTTTTTATTATTAGAGGATGGTTCTATCAAAGAAGGATATTTAGGTTCTTTCTCTTTTCCTTATCATCAAGAAAATTTTGTGAGAATTGCTAACTGTGAAGATGAAGAATTTTATTATGAAAAATGTATTGGTTGGCTAAAGCCTATAGAATAGAATGTTTTTTTGAATTACAATAATATGTATAAAATAAAAATATAGAAATGTCTATGAAAAACAATGAAATCAGAACAATTAAAAAATCTAATTATTAATATTCTTGCCGAAAAGCCAAGATTTTTTGATGGTGTTTGCGCTAAAGATATTAAAAATTTGCTTTTAGAGCATTACGAAATTTCTGTAAGTGAAAGAACAATTATTAAAGTGATGATGGAAATAATAGATGAGGGTCAGAATAAATCTGGTGGTTCTGGTTATGTTTGTGCTGATGATAGTACACTAACATGGGCAGATGAACATAGCAATGCAAATTCAAAAATGAGAGGATTACATAAGTATTGGTGGTTTAATATTTAAATATTCAAAATAATTTTATTGAATAATTAGCAAGAACTTACTTAAATAATGAGCAGTAACTTAGACCGTCTTTTGGCAATATTAAAAGAACAAGCAGACTTGATTGATAAACTTAACACACGTTCTGATTTTCGCTACAAAAGTACACAAAAACTAGTTTTAGAATATGGGCAACCCTTTATAAAAGAGGTAAAGCCACCATTTAAAGGCGAACCTAAATCATGCTTTGAAAATTGCTACAAAGCATTATGGGACTACCAACAACTAAGTTATTGTGAAGGGTTTGCTATTGATGATGAGTTGGATTTTACAGTATCTCATGCTTGGTTAGTTAACGATTCTTTGGAAGTAATTGACCCTACATGGATTGGAAATAAGTTTAAAGGCAGTACTTATTTTGGAGTAGTCTTTAATAGAGAATTTGTGATGGAGATGGCGGAAAAGACCAGAAGTTACGGCATCCTTGATAGCGACTATATGAATGAACACCAACTTAAACGAGAAGGATTTCCGCCTCATGCACTACTTCATAAGCAGGCGATAGATGCTCAATGATTAGCGCGATCGCTCCTCACCGTGAGGAAAACAAAGGAGCGTAGGCACAGCCAGATGTAGGCATCGCACCCTAACTTTATGGACTATTTAGTGGGTAATAACCTGATTATTCCTGAAAAATGAGATAATTTTCTAATATATATAAATCATGAGGATATGCAATGGCTAATATTTTAAAAGACTCTTTTGGTTTTCCTAAAATTTCTAAATATTCTGGTTTTTCTCCAAACAAAGACAGCTATATTGTCTACTGTGTTGAGTTTGAAGGACGAGAATTAGGATATTGGATTTCTGGTACTGGAGAATGGCAGGATTTCAGGGATAATGATACAGATTTTGAAAGTTTAGAAAAATGCCTTGAAGGGCTTTATGAGATGTACCAATATGACGAAGATTACGAGTTTAGGTACTGGGTTCAAAAAGTGAAAATTAAAGCAGAAATGATTTAGGTGGCAAGGAGTTGCTGAATTATTTACCTAAAGATATCGCTACTCTACAGAAACAGTTTTGGGTGCAATGCCTGCGGCGGGTGGGTACGCCATCGAGTATGCCATAATATTCAGTACTCAAGTAATATTGCAGTGACGAAGATATGTTAGCTGGTGCAGCACTACGTAAAATAGGAACTGGTTGGGAATTTGCATCAGAAGCAGCATTAGAAGATTTTGTTTGGGATAACCTACAGCAGTTATCAGGCTTAACACCTTTAAAACGACAGTATGCTGTTAAGGGCGAAATCTGCGATATCCTAGCACTTAACGACACAAGACAATTAGTAATTTTAGAACTCAAAAATACTGAAGATAGATATGTTATCCAGCAATTAACTCGCTACTACGACAACTTACTAGATGAGAAACCATTTCCAGAGCAAATTGATTACAGCCAGCCTGTCCGGTTACTTGCGATCGCACCCTCATTTCACAGACATAATTTGATTGACCGCAAACACACAAAGTTGATAGTTGATTTTTTGCAGGTTTCTGTTGCCCAGATCAATCAAAATTTTCACTTACAACTGCAAGATACTGATACTAATCAAATTTGGTCAATTCCGATTCCCTATCAGGAACTTGATATTAGCACTGTATCAAGCAATATTTCAGAACCACCGCAATTACTTTTAGATTGGCTTGGTGCTTGCACTGGGGAGGAACAACAACCAATTCTCAGGCTTAGAGAGAAAGTACTAGGCTTTGATGGGCGAATCAAAGAAGAAATTGAAAGTAGAAATACTATTAGATATGGCAGGGGTAAAGCTAAACCAGGAGCCGAACTATGCTATCAAAGAAAGATTAATAAACCAGTCATTTTTCTATGGCTGCCAACTCCAAGCTCATTATTATTTACACAAAGAAGACAAGTTATTGGCAGAATGAGGCTATGGATGGATGGATCTGTTGTTACCCATGTTGGTCATATACCAGAAGGTTTCGGTCGGATGAGGCTGCAATCTGAATGGGATGCCATACCACAAGAAAAAAGACCTAGAAATTTGTATTGGAGCCTCTCTTATAAATCATTTTCTCCTGTGGGAATTAACACTTATAAGGAGTTAATTCCAAATCCTGATTCCCTAGAATCATTAGCAGATTTAGCACTTGGAAAGTGGTTGGCAAGAATCTAAATTTGGATAGGCTTTACTTTTTCTAACTAAACGGTTGCCCCCAGCGCTCCCAGTTTTCTTTATTGAACGGCGATCGCCACTTCAAAATCAGACTCAACTCCAATTCTTGCCGTGCGCGTTGGTCAACAGGCGTATCCCACCAAAAAGTGATGCTCACTTCCCGTTGTAGCCTATAATGATGATGCAGTGAATGGTAACTATCTAAATATTGCTTGCATCCATGCTCCCCTTTCCAGCGTTTACCAGAACGGCAAGTTTCGCCAATATATAGGAGCAAGGGCATGGCATTATCGATCACAAAATAAATAGCGGCGCTACCCGCATCTGTTGGCATCCGATAAAACGCCATTGATTGGAGCGGTAAACTGAAGGGGTCTATCGCGTCTGGGTCACAATGCGTTCTTTGTAGGTCAAATAATGTCGTCTGCTGTGGTGGCTGACTTTCCCTCATCTGTTGTTGATAGTCCAAAATCTGAGACTTCCACTTCCGCAGGGCATCAGCACTCATCACCAATGTATCTGCTCTAGGTGCTGGTGTGGGGGTTACAGATGGGAATAGGTTTAGCTGATTGGGTTCCAAGAGTATTACGGGGAGTTATTTTCCCAGTAGATTATCCCCCAGAAGTGAGTATTAATGGATTTGCATTTCAGCGATCGCTTATCTGTGGTTATGGCAGAACCCTGTATCTTGCCGTCCTTCTTAAATGTTAGTGTCCACTAAACATCGCACACCCTGCACCACCAACTGGCGCAGATATTTAGCATTGTTTTAAAAAATAATTAATTCCCAATTTTGGGAAAACAACAAACCAGACGTATAGCGCAACGCAATAATTAAGTAGTTAATTTTACAGGAGACAAAGCTTATTTACTTAAGCTACCCTAAATAGACCATACAAGAAGCTGGGTAAATGAAGGAACTACAGCCGAAATTACTGCATCTCCAATCAAATACATTAATTGATTTACCATCAAAATTTTATACACTCACGATTGGCAAGCTTGGGGCTGAGTCTATTCCCGATATTGATCTTGCTGATTTACCTGGCTCTGATATTGTCTCCCGTTCACACGTAGAGATTCGCCAAGTGCGGGGCAACTATTTTATTGAGGATTCAAACAGCAGTAATGGAACATACCTTAACAATACTCTCCTAGAGCCGTTAAAGCCTTATAACCTCAATTTTAATGACCGCATAGATTTGGGCAAAGGACAGAAATTCACATTATTATTTGTTGATATTAACGCAACTAATTACTCTGACTGGATTAAAACTCAACTATCCACAGTTCAACAGACAGTCAAACAAACAATAGATAATAAAATATCTACTGCTAAAGTAACGGTTAATAATCAAGTAAAATCTGCAAAACAGAAGGTAGAGAATCAGGCATCATCTTCTGCGGAATCGGTGAGTGAAGGTTTATTTGTCTGGTACTGGAATCTCCACCGACAAGTTTCTGATTTTCTTAGATTTCTGCGGAAATTGCTGCTAAAAATCGTTATCTTCTTGGCAGTTATTTTGCTGTTGAGTGTTGTATTCAAGATATCGCAACCGGCTTTAACAGCAACGGTAGTTTGCTGGGGTGTACCGTCTGGTGGAGAGCCATGTAGAATTCGCGTTCCCTACACAAATGATAACCGTCCTGATCGGCAACCTTCTTGTGATTGTCCCTTTGATCAAGCAAGAGATTGGAGTATTTGCGGTGGACGTTCTGCTTATGTGCGTCCTGGTGGCAGAGAGCCAGCTTGCTATCTTGGCGAGAAATACGCAAGGCAAAAATGGTACTACAGTAGCGAAACCAGCTTTGTAGATAGAGAGCGTAAAGGTAGATGAAATTAGCTAAACGACAAATTAGCTGGAGAAAAGTAGCGATAACTGTTGGCATTGGAGCATTGATTTTATCGGCTGGCACTATCGCTTACGACAATTGGTGGGTCAGTCAAGGGTGGTGTGTTAGATTCTACCCCGATGCTAGCCGCAAAGTTTTATACGGCGATGATTGCTGGAAGTGAAGAGACGCTGCTAAAAAAGCAGATTGTCAATTGCGATCAACATACAGACGTCCAAATTATTTTTAAGCTGCGGGTTAGTAGCCCACTTTTCCTTTGGTTTTGTCTACCTGTTAAGAAAAACTTCAACAATCAACACCCATTGAACAAGTTATAAAAAGCTCCTTGACTTGTGATAACAACTTGACTATAGTTGTAACAGCTTGGAGATACAACGGGGTCGTGAGATGTCAAAGCTAGTTCAGGAGCGAGTAGAGCAACTATTTCAAGCCACAAAGGATTTACAAAGCTTTGAAGAAGTCAAGCCACATTGCGAGGATTTCAACCAGTGGATCAACGAAAATACCAGCTACAACATCAAAAGCTTAGGCACTGTGTTGAGTAAGGTTGGCTTCTATAAGAAATTTAATTCACTGCCACTAGAACAAGGTAAAAACGCTGAATTAGCACCTAAACATGATGCCCAAGGCAAAGTCACCGGAAACCAGTTAAAGCACTATGTTTTATTACTCTGTGGGCTGAATAAGAAGCAGTGGGAAGAACGTAACGAAACCACACGGGTAAGCGATCGCTTAACGAATGTTGACGAAGATGGTAATACAGGTATTGAGATTGATCCAGATACCTATCTAGAAGTTACAGAGAAACTGTTAGCCAGCGATGATCCTCACGAGTTAGCTGTGGGCTTGATAGCTGCTACTGGCCGCCGTCCTCATGAGATTTTAGCCAGAGGAAAGTTTACCCCCGTTGATGGCGAATCCTATCAAGTAGAGTTTGAAGGTCAGGGTAAGAAACGAGGTGATGAGCCAGTTTTCAAAATTTCTACTTTATTCGGTTCTTCACATATCATTGAGCGTTTGGCTTACTTGCGAAAGGATGCCAGTATCAAGGAATTACTAAAACTTGTTAAGAGTACATTTCCTGATAATCTAGCAGCACAGAATAAGGCTATTGAAGATAAACGCGGTAATTCATTGCGCCGAATAGTTCAAGACTATTTCGGTGGGAAGGACACCGAAAATCCCGTGTTAAACTTCCGTCACGGTCAAAAGCAGAACGACTGTACAGCATTACGGGCTGCTTGTGCTTGCCTTGTCACGGAGCGGGATTGTAGGGGTTCAGTAGGCGCGAAAATGTACTTCGCTGCTTCTTTTCTCGGTCATGTTACTCCAGGCGAAAAAATCAGCGATAGAGATTTAAAACACATTATCACTACGCTTGGTTATTCAGATTATTACACCACCAAACCTGTACCCTTCCCCGGCAATCTACCAAGAGACAAACGTTGCAATGTTCGGGTCAGTTCTTCGGACTTAGAAGCCATTCGCCATCTGCAAGAACAATTAGAAGTACCTAATCAGCAGTCGGTAATTAGTGAGTTGATTCACTCGTATAACAACCGTTTGGACACTGCCACACAACTAGAGTCAGCAGAGCAAGAATTAGCCCAATCAGAAGCACAAGTTAAACAGCTACAGGAAACCAATAACCAGTTAGAAGCACAAGTGAAACAGTTGCAGGAAGCTAATAATCAGTTAGAAGCACAAGTTAAACAGCTACAAGAAACCAATAACCAGTTAGAAGCCGCGAATAAGCAACTACAACAGGAGAAAGATGCACTGGTTTCCAGCGCACCACAGCCACAAACAGTTACCCTCAATGTCACAGAGTTAGATTCTTGGCTGGAAAAGAAAGTTATTGAGATGGTAAGTAAGTTAACTCTTGGGGGAGCATTGAGCGCACCTGCTACCATTGCCACAACAGCCAAAGTAGCACCGCCAAAGGAAGAGATTGACTGGCAAGCCAAGACCGATGCCGAGGTGTGGGGAAGCAAAACGCCTGGGGCAGCTGTAGAAAAAATCCGCAGGTCTTATCAGGCAATCTGTTTGTACAACGATACTGTGGCAACTGGGGACTCAGATCGCCTAGCAATTACTAACCAAGCTTTGAGAGATTTGTCAGGCTGTAACGGCTTGTTGGTACGCGACTGGATTGAGCAACACAAAGACGAAATAATCAGCCATAACGCGAAATTCGGTATGGAGAATAAAAAAGATCCCAGTAACCCTGCTAGCTATGCCAACAAAGGCAAGGACACAAATAAAATTTTGTTGCTAGTAAATGAAGAATTTCTAAGCGGAGAAGGCTTTAAGGCAGGGAGAAGCTGAAACGGATCTGGAGTAGGATAATGATTACTTATCAGAACGTGATTTCTTATAAGCAAGATTCTGATAAATGAAGAGCAGCGCGTCGCTATAATCATCTTTCCCCCGAATCTTGATACCCTTGTGCTGCTAGTCTTAAAAAATATACTGCTGTTTTTCTTTATATTACGAGTAGCTAGCGAGGATCAAATTTTAAATATGGCTTTTGAGCAAATCGAAGCATTTTTAAAGAAAATGCAGTCTGAACCTGAACTTAAAAACGAGGTGCTTGCAGCACCAACCGCAGATGATATTGCGCGAATAGCACTAAAGCTTGGTTTTGAATTTTCAGGTGATGAATTATTGAGAATGTCAGGCAAGAAAGTTGGCAGCATTACTGTTAGAAAAACTGATCTTCCTGGAGAGTACAACTAGGGGTCACGCGAGAATTTTTGAAAAAGGCAGAAGGCAGAGGGATGAATAGCGATCGCTTTTAGGTTCTCCCCAGGATGAGAAATAAGCCGCGTAAATGTGGTGAATGGGCAAATAAATATCTCTACATGACTTCTACCCACAGGCGACAACATCGCCAAACTCGCCGCCGCCCCCAACACCTGCTCATCCGTTACTTCCAGATATCTTTGCAACTGCTCCAAATTTCGATGCCCCGAAATTTCCTAAATTATCCGCAGTGGAATGGAACTTCTGGACAACATTTCCCCCAGCAATAACCGGATTTGATGAATTTCAACCTGTAGTTACTGAAGATCCGATTGGGGACAACTCTGATCGTATCTAGCAACAGAACCTAGTACATCTAGCTCTTCACACCAAATAATTTTTCCCACTGCCCTCTAGAATCAATTTTTAGAGGGATTTTTATTGTCTATGCCAGCTATGGCAACAAGGGAAAGGACACAGATAAAATTCTGTTGCTGATAAATGAAGAGTTCCTTAGTGGTGAAGGCTTTAAGTCAGGGAGAAATTAAAGCTATTTTTTCCCTTACAAACTAATTACATAATCACCACTAAGTCTATGTAATTAGTGGATTTTAAATGAGTAAATTGTATACCAAACTACATTTTCTCCAGACTATGCCTAGACTATGTTTGGACTAAGCCTAGACTAAGCCACAACTTAGCGCTCTTAATCAGTTTTTTCAAGAAACTTGTTTCCTAGACTATGCTTGGACTAAGCCTAGACTAAGCCACAACTTAGCGCAGGGAATTACTATTTTTTGTCCGCAACAATTCTTCGATTAAAGAATAAAATAACCATACTCACTATGGTTTCATGCCCTGCGGGTGGCTGCGCCATCTTTCGCTGCGCTCA